>SLRT01000147.1 GCA_007130825.1 Syntrophomonadaceae bacterium
GCTCAGGCATAAACGGCAGCGCACTGATAATTCGTTTGGCTTAAACTCCTGGCCACATGTGCTACAGTAGTTTTCTTTCATCAGTTATAACCTCCAAGTAAATTATACCACAGTACAAGAGTGGCCTGTCGTTTTTATTCCAATCACGATAAGTTTTTCTTGTTCTTCAGGCAGGTAAAAGGGATAATATGGCCCTTAATGTCGGAGGCAAAATCGGCATAGCCAGAAGCGGCACACATATCGCTGTGGCTGTCTTATTCGGTATCGGTTTGTTGCATAGAAACGACGTAGCCATAGGACTGGGGCACCGGATCATCTAGACCGATCAGCGGTAGGGGGGAACCATTTACAACCGCCATCTGTCTTAAGATAAAAGGAGGGTAAAACTGATGCCCGGAAGGAAATCGGCCCTGATCGCTTTAATGGTTGTATTAGTCGGCCTGACAGGATTACAGATAACATCCTGCGGAATCACAGCCGAACATGATTTAAGTGAACCCCTTCAAGAACAGGTGGAAATGGCCCCTGATCAGCCGGTTGAGAACCATATCCATGAAGAACAGGCCAAGATTGAAGCTGAACGTGGTACAGTTGACCAGGGAACAATTGATCAAAGAGTAGATGATCCCGCCCTCCGCCATGTGATCCGCAGAGGATCAATAGATCTGACAGTAAAAGATTCACGGACAATGGTGCAGGAAATACGGGATATAGTAAAAGATTTCGAAGGAATTGTCAGCAATTCATACCTCTATGAAATCAGAGAGGGACAATACGGCGCAAGAATGACCCTGCGTATCCCGGAAAAACATTTTGAAGCTGTTTTAGATCAACTTGAAACCTTAGGAAAAGTAACGAATATCCAAACTGAACTTGAAGACGTTACCATGCAATATGTTGATCTTGAGTCACGCCTGAACAACCAAAAAGCCCAGGAAGAAAGGCTGACAGAAATTTTAGAAATGGCTGAAACTGTAGAAGAAGTCCTGGAAGTGGAAAAAGAACTCTACCGGATCAGAGGCGAAATTGAATCAATGAGCGCCCGTTTAACCCGACTGGAAGATCAAATTACTTATTCAACAATTAATATTTCACTGCGGGAAGAAACTATCCCGACCGAAACTATTTCGCCTGCTGTATTTCAGAATTTGGGCAGCCGCATAGCCCAGGCCTTTATCGGCGGCACAAACTTTATTCTTAATGCTGTTTCGGTACTGATCGTTGTCTTATCCGCTTTAATACCGGCCTTGATAATCATAGTTATAATCGGCGTTATAATTTTTCTCTTTATTCGCAGGCACATAAAACACAAGGCGATAACCAAAAAATCAGGTCAAGAGCAAAACTAAAGAGTAAGGATTAGCAATGTAAAAGGGGTGACTTTCTTTAAGGCCAGAGGTCTTCTTAACCTTACTTCAATTCATCTTCCAGGACGTCGCCTTGCAGGATATCTTTACGCTCAAATAAATCCGCGGCCTGACGCAAAAGATCGAGCAAATTTTTTCGCTTCTTCTCCGGCAGGTGTGAAAGATAAACAGCCAATAGAAGGTTGTCACTTTTAATGGCAATTCTCTCCTCACAGATTTATATAAAACAAAAACTTATTAACCGGGTTAAGGGAAGAATTGATTATTATATACCACTTACAGCCAAGGCGGTCAAGGCTGTCTTATCCTTCTTATTTCAGAACAAGATTTGCTGTGATAAAATATTTATAAAAACCCGGCTGAAGCAAAATTGACCGGCCTGGCCATACCGGAAAATTCGAGAAAGGCGTACCGCTCATGAGTGAACAGATAACCTTAAAAAATATCACAAACAAGCGCTATGCGTACCTGTTGCTTCCTCTTTTTTCGGGGGTCGCAATTATTGCCGCCTTTCCCCCTTTTGAACAGGGTTACGTAACCTGGGCTGCTTTGCTCCCCCTGCTTTGGACCTGTTTACAGGTATCGCCGCTTCGCGCATTCTGGGCCGGATTTGTATTTGGCCTTCCTTTTAACCTGTACGTAAATCTTTACCTGGCCAATGTCTTATACCCTTATCTATCTGATTTTCTGGCCACGATAGCAATGATCGGACTGATCCTTTACACCAGCCTTTTTTACGGGCTCTTTGCTCTGGCTGCCGGTTTAGCCAAGAGCCCGGGCAGGGGCTGGTTTACTGCTTTAGCTTTTCCCTCGCTTTGGCTGATCGTAGAATATCTGCGTTCTATGAGTTTCCTGGGTTACAATGTCGGTTATCTCGGCTATACCCAGTGGAACTACCCCGTACTGCTCAATATTGCATCTGTTTACGGCTACTGGGGGCTGCCTTTCTTAATCGTCTTTTTCCAAACTATTATCCTGCTTTTCTACCGCAAAGAATTACATGCAAAAAGTCTTTACGCTGTAACAGCTGTTTTTGCTGTTTTATTGGCTTTGGGCCTCGCTTTGCCTGCCTTGCAACCGGTGGACAAAGAAGAAAGCCCGCTGTGGGTGTCTTTAATCCAGGGCAACATTCAGCCGGAAGAGGTGATTGACAGGAACAGGAATGATAGCGTCGACCAATATCTCGATCTAACCCGCCAGGCCGTAGAATCAAAACCAGCTGTTGAACTGGTGGTTTGGCCCGAAACAGTAGCTAAACTAAATTTCAGAGATGAAATTAAACATCCTCCGCCCATTAGCCAGTTAGCTAAAGAGCATGAATTTGATTTGCTTTATGGAGCGCGCGTTCAAAAAAACGGACATCTTTATAACTCGATTACTTTATTTTCCGAAGACCAGGAAACAATTCCTGTTTACAACAAGCACCGCCTGGTACCGTTTGTAGAGTTTTTCCCTGCAGAGCAGCTTTTGAATCAAATCCTGCAACTGGATTTACTCCTGGGCAGTTATACTGCCGGAGACGAAATTACTATTTTCGAAACAAACGGCATCCCGGTGGCCGGAGTAGTCTGTTTTGAATCTTATTTTGGCGACCATATGCGCTTGTTTGCAAACAAAGGAAGTCGTCACCATTTTATTGTAACCAACGATGCCTGGTTTGGCGAGTCAATCGGCCTGGAACAGCATGCCCAGGCAGCAGCAATCAGGGCAGCGGAAACCGGTACCGGGGTCACCCAGGTTGCTAACAGCGGCATAACTATATCCTTTGACTACAGGGGACGGGAGCTGTTCAGATCCGGGAAAAATGAACCGGCTATCTTTACCCTGCCCCTGGACCTGGTCCACAGAGAAACAATCTATAACCGTTTAGGCGATTACTTTCCAGCTTTCTGGAGCGTTTTTTTAATCATTACTGTCCCGGTTATACTGCATAATACTAGCCGAGAAAGCCTTTAATTACCACCACCGGAGTGCCGGCATCGGCTGAACCACTGACCAGGTCGGCCAGGCTGGCCACAACATCCTCCATCTGCCGGGGGGTTGTCCCTTCTCTTTCCATACAATTTTGTGACATTTCGCGTTTTGCGCTATCAGAAAGAAACGCTTCTATTTCTGCGGCTGTTTTATGTTCTTCGTGATAGCATTGATCAGCCAGGTACTTATATTTAAATCCTTCCCGGACACAGTTTAATCCTTCTGTAGCTGCAAAAGCGGCCCGCGGATCCGCAAGCTCATAGATGCCACTGGTCGGGTCAAGATAGGCTCCGTCTCCAAAAATCATCACCTGCACATCCAGGCCAAACTCTTGTTTAACCTTGGATTGCAGCCGTTTAACAACCTTGTCGCCCTCACGCGGAGCCAGCTTAAGCTTTTCACCGGAAGACATGTTGCTGCCAAGCAAGCCCCACTCCGAATAAGCCTCACCTTCAGTACAAATTTGATCAAGGGTAATACAATTTTTAAAATGCCCGGTAATCGCTAGTTTTGTGCAGGCCCTGGTGTGAATATCAGCTGCAATTACTCCATCCGGATCATAGTCAAGCACTTTTACCGGATTATTGGAAAGCAGGATATCAGATTGCGCTCCTTCTTCTTCAATTATATCCCGATAAAGGTTAATGTAGTCGACGCCGGTAACCGGATGCTCAAATTTGTATTCACCCAAATCTGCCAGGGTAATCGTCTCTTTCCCCAGACTTTCTACAAAATCCGAAGCTATGACCCGATTGCCAACTTCATCTGCCGGATAAGAAAGCTGCACTATCACTTTTCCCCTGGGCACTGCCCGGGCCAAGCCCTTCAAAATCATAGAAAAGCGGTTGCGGCTGACTATTGGAAAAACTACCGCCAACTTGCTTTCTGCGGAAAGTTTAAGCTTTTCTTTTATTTCCCGGGTAATATCATCAATCGTTATGTAATTGTTTTGGGCTCGGGCCACGACGGATTCGGTAATACAAACCACATCATTGTCCCCCAACAGCTCATCCCGGTTTAAGCAGGACAAGGCTTTAATTACTTCTTCCACAATATCCATTCCCGGCAGTATAACACCCATTTTCAGACCAAAGGCTAAAGATCCCATGTACTCAGGTATTTTCATTTGTTCAAATCCTCCTTAATCAGCTGGATTTAGCTGCTCTCCCTTCTGCCTGCCATGATCTGCAGGGCCCGTTCATAATCGTCCCAGGTATTGATGTTGATAAACGACTCCTGGTCAGGATCAAAATGCAGTATCTCCGGCAAAAGGATATATCTTGTCTTTAAGTTTGCAAAAAAATCGGTAACCTTGTAACGACCCAAACTGACCTGCTTTTCGATTATATCAATACAAGAGCGCTTGTAAAAGGCATACAGCGGTTGGTAATAGGAGCCTATTCGGGGCACAACTGCATCAAAGTCAGCTGTGAATTGACCCATGTATCTAATCAGATCCAGGTTTAAAAAAGGCATGTCACAGGCTACCACAAACTGATAAGGCAGGGTTGAAGAACTAAGGCCGGCGTGAATGCCGCGCAGAGGACTTTTTTGCCCTTCTTTAAGCAGATCACCGGTTAACCGAACTGGCAAATCATCATATAGATCCGGCCGATCAGTAACTAAGGTAATTTCTGTAAATAACTCGCTGAGGCAGTTTACCACTACTTTAATAAGTGGCTGGCCATAAAAATCCAGCAGGGCTTTCGGTTGACCCAAACGCTTGCTGTCACCTCCGGCCAGAACCACCGCCCCATTAAACTCATAGTATTTGTCCTTTATTAAATCGGCCAAACTTACACCCCGCTATCCTTAGCAATCAGTTTCACTGGGAAAGTAGTTTTAAGCGTTTCCTTTCACTGATTAAAACCATGATAATGCCCAGCTCATAAAGGACCAATAACGGCAAAATCATTACCAGCTGCGAAATAATATCGGGAGGAGTGATAACAGCCGAAATTACCAGCATAATTAGAAGGGCTATTTTTCTGTGCCGCCGTAAAAAATGTGTGGTTAATAAGCCCAACTTACCCAGAGCCCAGGTAAGCAGGGGCAGTTGAAAAACCGCACCAAAAGCCAGATGAAATGAAATGAAAAAAATAATATACTCACTTATTGTGAAATGGGGATGCAGCTGGGCATCGGCAAACTGCAGGAAAAAACGCAGGGTAAATGGAAAGACCACATGATAGGCAAAAGCCGCTCCAATGCTGAAAAGAATAATGATTCCAAACAGGACGCTTACAAAAAATATTTTTTCATTCCGGGTCAGACCAGGGAAAATATAAGCAAGCAGTTCATAAATTAAGACCGGCATAGAGACAATCAAGCCGCTAAACAGGGCCAGCTTTAGATTGGCCATAAACGCTTCAGGGGGAGACAGGTAGATCAGTTTTAATTCATCAAGCGGTTGGGTTAAAATGCCGCGAATAAATTCAATGTTGGCAAAGCAGATACTTGCTGCGACAAGCAAAACGCCTGCTGAAATCATCAGGCGCAGGCGTAATTCTGAAAGATGTTCAAGGACGGGCATCGTGCCGTCTTTATTTTTACTCACGTTAAATGAATACCTCCCGGCATTCCCTCAGCACCGCTTTAAAATCCCCCCTGTTTTAATAAACTCCGATCAATAAAAATACATTTATTTTACTTATCAGTTTCGGAGTTTGGGGTGGTTGATTCATCAGACGAAGTACTGCCTTTCAATCCTTCTTTCAGTTCAACAACACTTTTACCGATCGCCTTAGCTAACTCAGGCAGCTTGGTAGAACCAAATATCAAAAGGATTACAGCCAAAATGGCAATTATCTCTGTTGCTCCAATTCTTCCCAACATAACAAATCCTCCTTGATAGAGAATCAAGACATTTTATGTCTACCTGCATATTGTAACATATAATTACAAGCAAAAGAAGCTCATAATTATCCGCTTTTATCAGTCTCGTTATCATCGAGGCTGATGGAATCTTTCAATTCTCTTGTTGCCTTCCTGAATTCCTTTAAACCGTTACCAATTGAACGGCCCATTTCAGGCAGCTTTGTCGGTCCAAATATTATCAAGGCTACTGCGAGGACAAGCAATATTTCCCACAGGCCGATTCTGCCACCGATCAACCCTCTCACCTCCAGTTGTAAAAACCATTTGCCTTAACTATTATAACTGATCTTAGTTATAAATGCGATATCCTACACATCAAATTTACTTGCTTTCTTTTGAGGCAAGCTTGAAATAGACGAAAAAGGCCGGCGCTCCGAGGGTAACCCACATACCGCCTAATGAATAACGGATAAACCCCAGCGGAGTTACTGCTGAAGGCAGTATGCCTCCCAGGCCGAGGATGAGACCAAACAGTACAGCTAAACCTAGCAGCGTTTTCAGCAGCTGAATCGGTAAAGGGCCCGAGACAACCGAACGGAGCTTTTCTTTTTCGATTATATAACCAAAAGAGGCCCCGGCCAGATAACCGAGAAACTTCGGCGGATCGGTGCCCGGAAGGATAGCGACAAGCAGAACCGGCAAAGCAATGGAAAGGAACAGTAAAACAGGTGTAGAAAATTTATCGAGCCATCCCTTTTCATAAAACCTGGCACTTAACCAGAGGAAAAAGAGCAAAAATGGAATGCCAAAAGCGAAACCACCGAGAACATCGCCCAAAAAATGATGGCCCAGCACCAGGCGCGATAAAGAGACCATGAATACGGCCACAAAAGTCCATATCCAGAAACCACTGCTTTTAATCCGTACCGCCAGGTAACACCAAACGGTAACTGCCGTCAGTGCATGCCCGCTGGGAAAAGCATAACTTCCGTGCGGGTATTCAACCGCTTCAAGCTGCGGACGTTCAAGTAATGTAATATCTTTAATTAAACTGCTGTAAGTGCCGGAGCTCAACAACATAAAAACACCCCAAAATCCCAAAGACTTACTGATACACCACACTAAAATGCTGAAAAAGATCATGTAAAATTCATCGTCACCAAGGAAAGTAAACCCTCTGAATAACAATTCAACGCCGGGAATGGTGCGCCACTGCTGAAGCGCAACAATAAAATCCAAACTTCGGGTAAAAGGCCAGGCAAAAATCAGTACAGCAGCAGACAATACCGTCACTGCTAACAAAAACAAAAGCCAGAATGATTCACGTTTTGGGTCGTCAGAAAAATAGGGCTTGCTTACAGGGGGGAAATTCATGGCTTGAATCCTCCTAAGAAATGATTTTTTTGTCAGCTGTCACTTGTTCCTGAATCAATATCACTTAAAAGCTTTTTCCCCTCTTCCAGGAAAGTTTTGGGAACCAGAACCTGGACTTCTACGGCCTGTCCGCCGATAACGCGCATTGCTCCGGCATACGGACTACTGTCTGCTTTTCTGGCCGGAACCCCCTTTTCCTGCAGGAATCCGCAAATTATATCTGCTTCCAGATCATTGTCAGCCTCAACCAGGACTATCCAGTTATTATCCACGGTCAAACGCTATCACCCCTGCGATATCCAGCCTTTTATAATAAGTTTTCCCTTTTAAGATTATTCTTCTTTCTCATACTATATTCCTGCCCATCCGGGCTAAAAAACAGCGCTGATCAGAGCACAACTGAGAAGGTTATTGTGAGCAACCAGTCTGATAATAAGCCCGGTTAAACAATGTGACAGATCAAATTTGACGGAGAACATAAAGCCAATTATGATTAAATAAACCGGCCTGATGTAAAAGGAGGTTCACTTCATTTGCCTGTCAGCAACATTAGATTAAAAGAACTGGCCGCTTCAACCGGGGTGGACCAACTGGGTGTTACCGTGGCAGATCCGCTTTATTACATGTACGGGCGATTACAGCGCCGAATAGACGAAGGAAGAGTAACCCCTTTCGAAGAAAAGAACCCGTCTTTCCGATTACACCCTGATCATCTTTTAAAGCAGTGCCGGAGTATTATAACCTTGGCCATGCCTTATGCGGCAACTAATCACCCTTCACCGCTAAAGGGGGATGAACCGCTTGGAAAAGTGGCCCGCTGCGCAAGAAGTTTAGATTATCACAACATGGTCGAAGACAAGGCCCTTAAGATTGTCAGGAAAATCAAAACAGAAACAGCCTCAAATTTTAACTACCGGATATTGAGCGATCGCAGCCCCCTGCTTGAACGAGAGTTGCTCCGTAACTCCGGACAGGGCTGGATTGGGGAAAACTGCACATTGATTAATTCCCGTTATGGATCCTATACTGCTCTCGGAACAATCTTAATTGACAAATATATCGAACCGGACAAAACAGCAGATCAACTATGTGACGGATGTGCCCGGTGCCGTGAAGCCTGTCCCACAGGCGCGCTCACTGAGCCATTTATCTTAAACCCGTACCGCTGCCTTTCTTACCTGACCCAGGCTCCGGGATTATTCCCCCGGGAATTACGTCCGCTTTTGAGCAATCAAATCTATGGCTGTGACCTCTGTCAGGAAGTTTGTCCACACAACAAAAATGTGAAGGGTTCTCCTTTTCCCGAACTGGGTTTTTCGTTTTTCCCTGCCGAACCTCTCCTCCTCCCGTTGCTGCGGATGACTGAGAAGGAATATGAAACAACCATAAACCTGACTTCGGCAGGTTGGAGGGGCAAAACCACCCTGCAGCGCAATACAGTTATTGCACTCGGCAACAGTAGAGATCCGATCGCTGTTCGCCCACTGGTTAACCTGTTGAAAAATGATTCCCGCCCGGTAATCAGGCTTCACGCTGCCTGGGCCCTGGGGCGCATCAGGGGCCCACAAGCAGTTTATGCCCTGGAAAAATCTTTTCAAAACGATCCTGAGGTAGAGGTAAGAAAGGAAGCAAAGCTGTCCTGCGGAGAAGAATAAACAGTAGCACAGCGCTTTGAAATATTGAAGTAAGGCGAACGGCGTCGTTCTTAGCTTCGTACAAAAACAGATGCTCTGCACGGAGTTATTTAAAATATATCGGCAAAAATATGTGTATTAATAATCAAGATCGTAATTAATTGGCCGTGCAGGAATCAGAATATAAACAGCCAATAGATAAAGTATAGAGTATTTGCCGTCAAAAAAACAAAGGAGTGCAAGCGGGTTATGGGCAAATCTTTCCGCCTGATGCAAATCAGGGGTATCCCTGTTGAGATACATATAAGCTGGTTGCTGATTTTTTTGCTTTTCAGTATAAGCCTGGCTCAGAGTTTCTTCCCTTTAATGGTCGAGGGCTTAAGCGCTTCAGTTTACTGGACTGCAGGTATAATTACTACCCTGCTGATATTCGCCTCGGTTCTAACCCATGAATTAGGCCACTCTTTTATCGCCATTAATGAAGGAATCCCGATCAAAAAGATAACTCTTTTTGTTTTTGGTGGGATAGCACAGATGGAAGCAGAACCGAGCAGTCCAAAATCCGAATTCAAGGTTACAGCGGCCGGCCCGCTGACCAGCCTGGCCATCGCATTGTTTACCGGCGCATTATATTACACTGCCATGGCTCCAGGACAGATCACCGGCGAAGCTGTTTTCTTTGTTGCCCGGGTGAACCTGATCATGGCTGTTTTTAATTTGATCCCTGCGTTTCCTCTCGACGGGGGACGGCTGTTTCGTTCAATTGTCTGGTTTTTCAGTAAAAATATTTTAAAAGCGACCCGTATTGCAGTAATTTTAGGCAGTGTGTTTTCTTTTATCGCTATGGGTTTGGGCATTGTGATCATTTTCTATCAGGAAAATATCTTTGGCATTTGGTTAATCTTCCTCGGCTGGATGCTCTACCAGGCCGGCCAATCAAGCTATTCACAGCTTGTTTTTAAAGAAACTTTTTCTGGCATGAAAGTATCAGAAGTAATGAGTACCAATTTGGAAACAATATCTCCGGATGCAACCCTCGAGGAATTGGCTGATAGTTTTCTGCATTTTAAATACGGCGCTTTTCCGGTGGTCTACGGTTCGACAACTCATGGGCTGGTTACCCTGCAAAATATGAAGGAGGTACCCCGGGAAAAATGGGCTTTCACCACGGTGGCCCATATATTAACTCCGCTAAAAGACACCATGGTCATCAGGCCGAACCGCGATGCTGCCGATGTAATGTTGAAAATGGCCACCCAGGATGTTGGCCGGGCACTGGTCATGGACGAAAGCGGAGAACTGGTCGGTCTGCTAAGCCGAACTGATATGATGCGCTTTATCCAAATGCACATGATCCTCGGTGAAGAATAAAAAATCCCGGCCAGGCATTGTATTAACAGTTACAATCCCACATAGATATTAAATTAGGAGAAATGACCTTGACTTTAATCGTTGAATCAATAAAAAAAGGACTGATCAAAAGCCTGCACCTGCTCTGGCTGCTGCTTAAAATAATTGTCCCTGTTTCCTGCCTGGTTACCCTGCTCAACCACTATGGAGTTATGGAATCAATAGCGGGTTTTTTCTCTCCGGCGATGGCTGTCTTCGGGCTTCCCGGCGAATCAACGATTGCCTTATTGCTCAGCTTTTTCGTTAACTTTTACGCTGCTATCGGTGTGATAACCACCATGTCCCTGAGCCCGCAGCAAATGACGGTTCTAGCCGTAATTATCGGCATATGCCATGAACTGCCTATTGAGACTGCTGTCAGCAGCTATACCGGACTGCGTATTCCCACAGCGGCAGCGCTTCGCATCTTTACCGCCCTGGGTGCAGGGTTGCTTATAAACCTGATCTACAATCTGGCCGGGGGAGGATAGGCAAATGGAAATTGTTTTTTTACTAATTAACACAACAGTCGACGCCCTGATCAGTATCGGCCGCATGGCCCTGATCTTAGTCCCGGTTTTAATCCTGATTGAAATTGCCCGCGCATACCAGGTTATCGAAAAAATCACAGGCAAAGTCAAAGGCGCCCTGCAGTTTCTTACCCTGCCTCAGGAAGCAGCCTTTCCTATGCTGGCCGGAATTTTCTTCGGTATTGTTTTCGGAGCCGCCCTGATTATCGAATATTCAAGGGAAGGATTTTTAAATAAACGTGATCTGCTGTTAATCGGAATATTCCTGAGCATCTGTCATTCGGTGGTCGAGGACACCTTTATTTTTGCCGTTTTCGGGGCCAACCCATTGGTGCTCCTGCCTGCACGCATTGTTTTGGCTATTATCATTACCAGGGCAGCAGCCTCGATAATTGATCGCTACAGTTTAAAACAAGCTTAAACACTATACGCCTGATACTTATCAAACACCTCGGCTATCCACTCGGCCCAAAAGAGGAGCAGTTCATCGCCCATGAAAGGAGCCACCAACTGTAACCCCAGGGGCAACCCGTTGTCAGTGCGCCCGGCAGGTACAGTCACTGTGGGCAGCCCTGCATTGGTCCAGGGTAAATTCATGCCCGGATCTCCGGTTGATTGAATCCCTTCGGGAGCTGGACCGGGGGCAGCAGGGGCAATCCAAAGGCTGACCCCTTGTTCCCACATTGATGATTCAAGGTATTCCCTAAGATCCTTTTGCTTCCTGCGCGCTTCCGCTAATTCTTGTTCAGAAACCGTTTGTCCCTCCTTGATCAATTCTGCTGTCCGGGGCCTGTATAAATCGGCATACCGTGAAAATAGGTTCTCGTGTTCAATTGCCATTTCAACTGAAATAAGCTTAGTATGCCAGTAGGTTATATCCTCTATATCGTCTAAAAGGGTTACCTCTTTAATTAAGTATCCCGCTTCCCTTAATATATTCAACTGCTCGTAAAAAGATTTTAAACCCTCCGGCGAAGCCTGCTGCTCGAGGTATCTGCCCCTGGGCACACCTAAAACAGGTTGATATGTTACGCTAATCTCCTGCCAGTTGTAACAAAGGACCTCGGCAGCAAGGATCATGCCTTCCACATCCTGAGTAAAACAGCCCACATGGTCAGCCGAACGGGAAAAGTGGAGCAGACCTTCAGTTAGAATCCGGTTGTAACTGGGTTTAAAACCAATCACCCCGCAGTAAGCCGCAGGGCGGTTAATTGAACCAATAGTCTGAGTGCCAAGAGTTAACGGGCTGAATCCGGCTGCAACTGCAGCCGCCGAACCGCTGCTTGATCCACCCGGGGTATAGTTGATGTTGTGGGGGTTTCGTGTCGGGCCCGGTTCAAAATAAGCAAATTCGGTTGTAACGGTTTTCCCCAAAACCAGGGCTCCGGCCTGACGAAGAAGCCTGACACAGTCCGCTTCAGGTCCGGCAAATTCTTCCGGGTCAAGCCTGGAATTAGCCCTGGTAGAAAATCCATCCACCCGGTAGACATCTTTAATTCCAACAAGCGCACCATAAAGCGGTGGGCGGCTTTTCGGATTCGGGTATATGTTTTGTAAAGATTCCGCCTCCCTTAAAAGGCGTTCCCGTCGGCCAGGTTCTGGGAGCAAAGCTTGTATCTCCGGATCGAACTCTTCAATACGGTCACATTGGTTATTAATATAATCTTTCAACTCAATTTTGCCCTCGATCAAATCCCTGACAGTACCAGCCAGCCGAGCCGGTTGAAGGTACATTATTACTCCTCCCTATTTCAATATTGTGTTAATATGCTCCTGATCTTTTTGTTTTTCCCTTTTATATGAGAATGCCCGCGAAACTACAACTCACAAAAACAACAATTCGATAAAATGTCCGACAACTCCGGTAAAAATACATAATGGCAAATGCACAGCCATACGCAGGAGACTAAACCTAAAGCCAAAGAAGCTGCTTTCAAAAGGCACCCGCGATAAACCTAAAAGAGTCCAGCCGGCAACAAGCGCTAAAGTTGTGCCCAATCCGGCTCCTGAACCGTAAATAGTGGCAATGACCGGGTAGGAAGCATAGGGGCCAAATGCCATGATCATTCCGCCAAAAGTTCCCAGTATAATCCCTGTGAAACCTGCTTCCTGAGCCAGCCAGCGCTTGATAAATTCTTCCGGGATCAACACTTCCAGCAAGCCGGCCAGGAAGAGAGCCAGTAAAATAACCGGAAGAGCAACCACTAACTGCCGCAGCCCTGCTTTTAAACCATGCCAGTGCTTGCCTTTTTTTCTATTAAGAATAAACAGAAATAGTGCCAAAATAACAAAGATGATCGTCGTCGTTATCACCGCTGATCACCTTCTTCCCATAAGATACCTTTAACACCGTGCGGAAAGAAGCGCTTACTGATCAGGCCCGTAATAAACGGTACCGGTAGAGTGATAACATTACGCACTAAAGCCAACCAGGGTGTAAGCAGGCTGATTTCCAGGGGCAAACGGGTAAAATCAAAAGTTTGTTTGCCTGAAACAAAAGCAAATAATAGGTAAAATGGAATGCCTTTATCTTTAAACCCGGCCAGGAAAGGATAAAAAATATACGGTCCACCGGGGAAAAGCCCACCGGTCAGGGAACTTAAAAAAATACCCTTGTTTCCAGAAAATTTTTGCAGCCAACTTTTTATCATTTCAGTAGAAATCAAGTTTTGCAACTGCCCAATGACCAAAAAAGCCGCAACGATTAATAAAAGAACTTGTATGGCAGTCTGTCCCGCTTTTAACAGGCCTTCAGCAACCAGTGATAATCCCCCGCTTATATAAGCCAGTAGGAATACAACAAAACAAGCCAGCGCCAAACTGATTAACGTTTTTTTCATTATCCGATCTGTCCTTAAATAAAAGTATTGCAGCGGTTAATCCGTTAAATCGCAAAATTTTAACTATTTCATCTACAGTTGATTTGATTGCAACCCGGCTAAAAAAGTTTTCAGTCCGGAAGCCAGCTCTTCTCTTCTGAGAGCAAACTCGATAGTAGCCTCCAGGAAACCAAGCCGATCACCGACATCATAACGTCTTCCCTCAAAGGTATATGCCCACACAGGCTGCCTTTCCGCCATGGTGTTTAAAGCATCGGTTAGCTGTATTTCGCCCCCAGAGCCGGGAGCTGTATCTTCCAGAATGGCAAATATTTCGGGATCAATAATATAACGGCCCAAAACAGCGAGGTCTGATTTAGCTTCCTCCCTTGAAGGCTTCTCGGTAAGCTGCCTGACCCTGACCACCGATTCTGGTTTTTCCTCGGGCTCGACAGCTCCGTACTTGTGGATATTATCCCAACCGACCTGCTGCACCCCCAAAACTGTGTTTCCTTTTTCCGAGTAAACTGCGGCCATTTGCCCGATACAGGGCACCCGGGCATGAATTACATCATCGCCAAGCAAAACCGCGAAAGGTTCATTGCCGACAAACTGACGGGCACAGAGCACAGCATGGCCCAGGCCCAAGGGTTCTTTTTGGCGGATGTAGAATATATTGGCCAACTCACTGATCTGCTGCATCTCCTTCAGATCATTATTCTTGCCTTTTTTCTGGAGCACAAGCTCAAGTTCAATACTTCGATCAAAATGATCTTCAATAGCCTGCTTGTTACGGCCGGTAATGATCAGGATATCCTTGATGCCTGCATCGACCGCTTCTTCAATTACATACTGAATTGTCGGTTTATCCACAATCGGAAGCATCTCTTTTGGCAGCGCCTTTGATACCGGCAAAAATCGAGTTCCCAAACCTGCTGCCGGTATCACCGCCTTCTTAACTCTCATTATTTCAGACCACCACCTCAAAATATATTCATTCGTTGTTAATTAACAGTTCTACAAAACCAAGCAGCTTCCTTCCGTTCACCTGGTGGAATCAAGATTTATAAAACAGACAAGTATAAAGAATAGAAGGATTCCGGGGATAGATAAAAGAAGTAGTTAAAATGATGTTTTTATGAAAGGGGTATTTCTTAATGAAAACTATGATGGCGGCACAATTAACAGAACCAGAAAAACCATTAGAGTTGGTTAAAGTGCCGATTCCCAGGCCGGGCAGGGGAGAAATATTGATCAAAGTGAAAGCGGCTGGAATTTGCAGCTCTGATCTTCATTACCAGGACGGTCGGAGCAAAGTTACTAAGCTGCCAATTACACTTGGGCACGAAGTGGCCGGTGAAGTTGCCGAATGCGGTGAAGGAGTACGGGGACTAAACGAGGGAGACCGGGTTTGCCTTTTTTATCTGGCAACCTGCGGTTTTTGTATGGAGTGCTGTAGCGGAAATGACAATTACTGCAATGAGGCAGAAATGCTCGGCAAAAATATCGACGGCGGATTTGCCGAATACCTGGTTATAGCTGCCCGCAATGCTTTTTTGTTTCCGGAATCCATTACTTTTGCCCAGGCCGCTCTACTGACTGATGCGGTAGCAACGCCATTTCATGCTTTAAGCCGGGCTGATATTAAAACCGGTGATAGTGTTTTAATAATCGGGATCGGTGGCCTCGGACTTCATGCCGTGCAAATTGCAAAAATAATGGGGGCCGGCCAAATAATTGCCATGGACCTGGAACCGGAAAAACTGGACCTTGCTTTAAAGGTCGGCGCCACCGCAGTGATTGACCCTCAAAAAGATAATGTTAAAGAAAAAATTGAAAATCTGAGCAGAGGTGGGGTTGATGTAGCTGTTGAATTAATCGGTTTACCCAAAACAATTCGTCAGGCAATCGACTGTACAGGCTTAGGCGGCCGAACAGTTATTGTCGGGATCTGTCCGGAAGAGATCGGGTTAAACCCGTATAATGATCTACTGCTTAAAGAAAGAACAATACTTGGAAGCGCAGATCAGAGCAGGGTTGACTTCCCGGTGATCATAGAACTGGCGTCTAAAAAAAGACTGGATATGTCCCATTCTGTCACTTACGAAATCCCCCTGGAAGATATTAACCTTGGACTGGAAATGCTGAAACAAAAAGAAGAAAACCTGGTAAGAATAGTCGTTACCTTTCCCTAAGCAAACGAAACCAGTGAGCCCAAAGGTCTTTAACCGGAACCTGTTTCCCAATGAATATCACCGGTTGGCTCTACACTGACCAGTTCGGGAAACTCAGATCTGACTTTGGCATCAACCTCCGCAGGAATAATCTTGTCAGAGGGTTCCTGAAGTATTTGTGCAGCAACTTCTTCAGCTCTCTTCCAGCTGTCTTTGCTGCCGGCATCAATCCAACGATGATAGGGCTGACGATCGCTGGCCTTTGGAGCATAAACTTCTGTACGCATATATCTGACTGTGTGCTCCTCGCTAAGGTAATTGCCGCCCGGCCCGACCTTGGCAATTATATCATAGGCCAGGGTATCCTGATTTACCTCGATGCCCCGTAAGGTCCGCAGGCAGCTGCCGACAATATCATTGTCTATAATATACTGGGCATAGGATACGGTCAGTGCTCCATCTAACATGCCAAAGGCCTCATGGATAAAGTTACCTCCGGCAAGGGCAGCCAGCATCGCAGTGGTTGCAGCCTCATGAGCAGCCTGTGCATCAGGCACCTTGGAATCGGTGGTGCCAACCGTCAGGTAACAGGGCAACCGGTAATGGTGAGCCATCTGGGTAATTGCCGCATTCATCAGCCCCGATTCGATACTGCCCATCAAAAATGACATGGTCCGCATATCCATGGTTATCGGCACAGCGCTGTAAAGAACGGGGGTTCCCGGGTTAACCAACTGGGTAAGCATAACCCCCATCAGGGCTTCAGCATTCTGCTGAACCAGGGTTCCGGCCAGGGTAACCGGCGCTGTTGCACCTGCTGCAGGCGCTGTAGAGGTGGCAAGCGGCAGCCCGTAACGAGCTACTTCCATGATGTATTCGGCATGTTCTGAACTGATTTTAAGCGGACTGGTAATAGAGGATATAAAACCGATAAAAAGCCGGCGCTGCAGGTTTTCCAGGCCACCGGCGATAATCGAGGCGATTTTTATCGAATCATCCAGACCTTGTTTGCTAAAAATCCCCCCCATCACCGGTTTACCGGTATTTAAAAGGGCCTGGTACTTGGTATTGATATCAACTGTATCAATATTAATATCATGAGGATAAAGCGGGTTAATGAAAAAATCCAGGTATTCCAATCTATCGGCAAGACGTGCCAGTTCAGCGACATCATGGATCGCTCCAGGCCGTTTATTACGTTCAAGATCCAGGACATAGAGAGCCAGCCCACCGGTGCCAAAATTTACTTTTTTCCCACCGACAACAATATCTTTTCCTTCCTCGCGACCACAGAAAACAAACTCAGCCGGAGCCTGTTTGATACAGCGGGAAACCAGTTCCCGGGAAACATAGACCCGTTTTTGATCATAATCTACCTTTGCCCCGCTTTTCTCAAACAGCTCCAGGGCAGGAGGGTAATTAATTTCAAAACCTATGTTCTGCAAAACTTTGATTGATGTCTCATGAACCTGGCTTATTTCTTTCTCTGAAAGAACATTGTAGCCTCCGCCTTCATAAATCGGCTTTTCCATCTATCTTTCCTCCCGACGTCAGGTGCTTTTAGTCCGGCTGGTTATCTGCCTGATTACTTTTGGTTAAATGTATCCCACTTTTGGACCAGGGCATTAATTAAATCCGCCCTGGTGATAATCCCCTGCAGCTTATTATTCTCGTTAGTAACAGGGATACGATTAATGCTGTGTTCATACATTAAACGGCTGACATCATAAAGCGGGGTATCTTCGGTAACCGAAATAACATCGGTTGTCATCAAAGTTTCTACTGTCGTTGCGGCTACCAGTTCGATCACTTCCACTCCCCGGTGGGTGATATCAACATGCAATACTTCCTTGCCCTTGGTGAATACCTGGTGTGGGTCACGCAAGGGTTGACCAATAATTTGCTGGGTATAACGCAAGATATCCGTTTCCGAAATAACCCCGATCAAGTAATCTTCATCATCTACCACCGGCATACCGCTAAAAGAGTTTTCATCTAAAATTTCGGCCGCTCTCTTCAGTGAAGTGTCCGTCTTAACACTGATTACCGGAGCTGTCATCACTTCTTTCGCCAACACCGCCATATTAATCCCTCCATTCATACTTGTCAATACATAATTCACACTGCTCCATAGCAATACCGCATTACATTAATCCTAAAAAGGGACAAGCAAGATTATTCCTGCTTGCCCCTACAATAAATGGCTGTTTTTCCCTTACACCATAACCTGATATTTTTGTTTACCGGGTAATGAACGCAACCCGATCAGGTTACTCGCCGCCGATAAAGCCTTCTTCAAGAAGCCATTCTTCAGCCACTTCGCGTGGAGTCATATCTTCCATATCAACCTTCATGTTCAGGGAAGACATAACTTCAGGTGTCAATGATACAGCAATCGGGTTGAGTATATCTGTTATTTCGGGAAATTCGTCCAGAATTTCCTGGCGGATAACCGGCGCACAGTTGTAAACAGGGTGGAATTCCTGATCGTCAACCAGGTTAACCAGGTTAAATTCAGCAATACGAGCATCTGTAGCAAAACCCATCGCCGTAGCATGTTCACCTTCATTTAACGCACCGTAGGTAATTCCCAGGTCCATAACTTCATAGCTTTCAAACTCAAAGCCGTAATGGACCTGCAATTGTTCCAAGCCGTCATCACGCGCTTCGTATTCATGGTCGGTGGCAAAAGTCCATTCACCCGGTTCAGGAGCTTCCACTCCTTCATTGATGGCGTCAGCGAGGTCACTGAGTGTTTCAATACCAAGTTCGTCGGCGTCTTCCTGGCGCATCATAATAGTATAGGTGTTATTGAACGGTGTTTTATCCAACCAGACCAGGTCATTTTCCTCCAGATCCCACTCGGAAATTGTAGCATATGCTTCCTCAGGGTCGGTGATCACGTCTGCTCCCATGAACTCGACCAGCGCTGTACCGGTGTATTCCCAGTACATGTTAATATCTCCTCTTTCCAGAGCTTCGCGGGCAACCACTGTGCCACCAAGGTTGGTTTCATCTTCTGTCGGGATACCGGCATCCTCCAGGGCAACAAGGGCAACCTGGCCCAGGATTAACTGCTCGGTAAACTCCTTCGAACCGACCGTCACTGTAGGCTCATCGGGTTCACACCCCATTACAAATAAGGAACCTACCAGAAACATCAAGACTAAAGACAGTGCTAACATCTTCTTCATTGTCATAAACTCAATTTACCCCCTTCTAATTTAATAGTCCTGGAAAAACAGCCAAACTCTAAAACTCTACATAAATAGCTTTATCTGCATAATTTTCATGACCAAACCTTATTTTTCCATATAATTTAAGCTGTCAAATCTGCTTTTATCTATCATGTCCAGCGCACGACTCTTTCTTCAACCTTCCCAATCATATAGTCGAGAAAAATAGCGGTAATTGCAGCTATAACAGCCCCGGTGAAAATAATCATGTCCCGGTGCACAGAAAGCCCGGTGACAATGAGGTCACCTAAACCGCCGCCACCAATAAAGGTGGCCAGAGTTGCTGCTCCAACGTTAATCACAATGGCAGTCCGAATACCGGCTACAATAATCGGAAAAGCAATAGGCAGCTCAATTTTAGTCAAGACTCGGAAAGGATTCATGCCCATGCCTCTGGCCGCTTCAACAATACTTCTTTCGACACCATCAATACCGGCAAAAGTATTCCTTAAAATGGGTAGTATCGAGTAAATAAACAGGGCAAAAACGGCTACCCGGAAGCCCAAACCCAAAACCGTATAGAAAAGTGCCAGTACAGCCAGGCTGGGAACAGTCTGGCCGATATTAACAATATTCTCTGCTACTCTGCCTATATAGTAAAGTTTAGGGCGGGAAAGCATGATTCCACCTAAAACGCCAACGATTGTAGCCCCAATCATCGACACAAGAAGAAGGGCCATGTGTTCACGTATAACCCTGAATACCCTTTCATAAGTAAGCATGCGCGCTACAATAGAATCAGTCGGATTGTTGACAGTATAGATAACCACTGCAGCACCGATCCCAAGCATTATTAACGGTATAATCAACCATTTCCAAAGATTTTGGAGCATAGTTAGTTATCCTCCTTGACCACGTTGAGCAGATCACCCAGGGTAATTGTTCCCTCGTACTGGTCATCTTCATTGACCACGGCAACATATCCTTCTCCTAATTCAAGCATAACCGAAAGAGCATCGTTTAAAGTGGCATCACTGGTCACCGTATCAGACACATCCTGACAATAATCTTTAGCCACTTCCCCGGTTGTTCGCTTTAAATCGTTTACTCCGATAATCCCCTTCAGCTTGTTATTGCGATCAACTACTATAACCGTTCTGATATCGCTTTGATCAAGCTGTTTTTTTATTTCTTCTGTTTGTGCATCTTCAGAAATCGGTTTTGCCCTGTTCACATCTTCTAAAATCTCGTTGATCCGAATCAGGTGCAGGCGTTTAATCGAACGGTTCCGACCGACCAGGTTGGAAACAAATTCATCGGCAGGCGCACTAAGCAAATCGCTTGGGGTGGCATGTTGAATAAGTTCACCCTCCCGCATCACTGCAATTGTATCACTCATTTTAATCGCTTCGTCAATATCGTGGGTAACAAAAACAATCGTTTTGCCCATACGCTCCTGAATGCGTAAAAACTCGTTTTGCAGGCGAGCCCTGGTGATCGGGTCAACTGCGCCGAAAGGCTCGTCCATCAACATGATTGGAGGGTCAGAAACCATAGCCCGGGCCACTCCGACCCGCTGGCGCTGACCGCCACTCAAAGCTGAAGGATAACGGCTTTTAAAAACATTCGGATCCAAACCAACAAGAGTCATTACCTCGTCAACCTTCTGTTTTACTTGATCCGCCGGCCAATGTTTTTCGTTGGGAACTGTTGCCACATTTTCTTCAATAGTCATATGGGGAAACAGTCCAATTTCCTGAATAACATAACCGATGTCGAGTCGAAGTTTGATCGGGTCCATTTTAAGGGCTTCTTCACCGCGGATATAAATTTTACCCCCGGTCGGCTCATAAAGGCGGTTAATCATTTTCATGGTAGTAGTTTTTCCACATCCGGAAGGGCCGACTAAAACACATACATCGCCCTCTTTAACCTCTAAGTTCAAATCCTTCACCGCGGGTATTGTATGACCCGGAAATATCTTTGATAATCCTTCCAGTTTAATCATTATTCTGTTACCTCCCTAGTCCTGCCTTCTACACTGAATCGTTTTTCGCCCCAGTATAAGAGGTAGTCAAAAGCTACTGCTATAATGGAAACACCGATTGCCCCGGCAATGATCATCGGCTGATGTCCGCGTGAAATACCAGAGAAAATCAGTTCTCCCAACCCCCCTGCACCAACATAGGCAGCAATTGCTGCAATGCCAATCATCATAACAGCAGCGGTACGAATACCAGCCATAATCACCGGCCTGGCCAGGGGAAGTTTGATCTTTAACAGAACACGCCGCTCAGTCATACCCATCCCCTTCGCCGCCTCAACAATAGCCGGATCAAGCTCCCTGATCCCGGTATAGGTATTACGCACAATTGGCAGCAAGCTGTAAAGAACCAGGGCCACCACTCCGGTAGTAAAACCGATCCCGAATATAGGCACCATAAATGCCAGCATGGCCATGCTCGGAATAACCATTAAGACCTGGCAAATCCCCAGCACCGTCTGAGCAAAGCTCTCATAATAGCTGATAATAACCCCCACCACCACAGAGACAGCAATAGCTATAACGAGTGTAAAAACTACCAACCAGAGGTGTTCAAGCATCAAATCTAAGATCAAATCACTGCGCCGGGATAGATAATCGATTGTCCGCATAATAATACCCGGATCTTCGGATTGGGCTGAAAGTACTATCCCATTTACCGCTCTACTAAAAAAGTTACCCATACAGCTTATAAATTGGTCCATAAAGCAGCAATCACCCTTTCTGTATTTTGATGATCTATCTCAAAGCAATAGCTAGATCCTGCGGTCGCATGATTATGACTGTTTCATAGCTGTTGAGTTAATGCCTGTAAAGCTTTCGGGAAAGTCCAGAAAATCAGTATTGTGAAGTTTATACCTGAAAACCAAAATAAAACTAAAATAATTCTATCATATTAAACCCTGAAGCAATTATTTCATATAACAAAAACAGTTACAAATAATACTTTTGGTTAAATAACGGCAATATTGCGCTTAATATTTAGCTATAGAAAGCTAAATCGTTATAATCAGAACTTATGTTGTTACAGAGCAGACAGATAAGATATATTCGCGCTATCCATGCTTATTACCAGGGCTTACTTAACAACTTCGATTACCCCTACCAGACCATGTCCCAAACCATGACCCTGCTGGAGATTCATTTCCAGGCTCCTGATGGCGTAACCCAGCTGCGCTTCGATTAAATCTGCCCTTATATCGCCATACAGCCCTTTACTGCCTTCAAGGGTTTGTCTCATCACCCGGTAAGCTTTCTCCAGGGGTTTAACATCAGTTTGTGGAGGATAAGGCAAAAGCTCCTCATCACTGTCATAGTGCTCCATCAAGGTCATTGTATAGTCAACCAGTTCGTTCCAACTATTCGCCAATAACTGCAAAGATTTGTTTTGCCAGTCAAAACCTTCCCGGGGCTTATAATCCACTTTTAAATCGGGGAAATAGGTCCGCAGTCCGCGTTCAAACAGAGATGACACCATCAAACGCAGGGGCTGCGCATTATCGTTATAAGTGCCTGTCTCAATATGTCGCCCCACAAACAGTGAACGATCAAAAAAGCGTAACACCTTCAGCCCTACCCCCGCTTTACGGGCTGCGCTTTCCAAAATTTTAAAGACCTCGGCAGGTGTCATAAGCCGCAGTGGAAATGAAGATAATTCCACGCTGTCTCTTTCTTCTTCTGAATACAGATAATTGATTACATAGTCGATATATGATACTTCTTCCGGATTGCGCGTCCACAGGTTTTGCCACTCATATGAATAACGCCCGATAAAATCAGCCAGGATCAGGCTTCCGTTGTGGCCATGTTTACCCATATCGACAAATAGCTTTTCCAGTTCTTCGTTAGTACAGTGCGATAGGGTCCCGTAGGAAGTAAAGTAGAGGTCGTATGATTCCTCATTTTCATCCAAAGGCAGACCGTTGGAAAAATCACCTTTACAAAATTCAACATGCTCATAATCACCGAATAGATTTTCCGCTTCTTTGAGCAAGTCAACGCTTAAATCAATTCCTTTGTATTGATCCATCATATCTTCCTGGATCAGTCGCGTATCAAACTGCGAAAGCCTTGCTTCCCTGGCCATTTTACTCAACAGTTCGTAACCGTCACCGGTTCCGCAACCCAGATCATAAAAACGCAAACCTTCTCCGCTGCTGCCCCCTGTTTTCGACTTGACTACCTCTTCGAGGTGCGGTCTGAGATAGTAAGTTGTAATAAAGTCTTCAAACTGGGTACGCACATGATCATATTTACAGCGCAGGCCGGCTACCTGTTCGCTGTATCTTCCATGGCGTATCGCTTCTTTATAGGCATTATCAGCATCCATCTTAACTCTCCCCCTTTGCTTGTAACAACTGTTCTGCCACCCGGATAGCGGCAAAAGCATCTTTTCCATAACCGTCGGCACCGATCTCCCGGGCAAAATCTTCAGAAGTCGGCGCACCGCCGATAATTACTTTTACCTGGCCGCGAAGTCCTTTTTGTTCGAGCTCCTTGACCACATCACCCATGTTCACCATGGTGGTGTTAAGTAAGGCAGAAAGGCCGACTAAACCAGCATTTTCTTCTTCCGCCACTTCAACTATGCGGGCGGCAGGCACATCAATACCCAGATCTACAACCGTGAAACCGGCTCCTTTGAGCATAATCGAAACCAGATTTTTGCCGATATCATGCAGGTCCTTTTCCACCGTAGCCATGACAACTTTACCTTTACCTTCGTTTTTGTCTCCACCAACCAGGTGCGGTTCCATGATGTTCATGCCCGCTTCAACTGCTTCGGCTGCGGTAAGCATGTCGGGAATAAAGTACTCTCCCGTTTCATACTTTTCCCCAACCAACTTCATACCCTGACTTAAGCCTTCAAGCAAAATAGTATTGGTATCAATTCCATTGTCCAAAGCTTCCTGGACCAGTTCAGCCACGCCGGGTTCTCCTGCAAAATCCTCTTCAATCCCTTCATCATCCTTGTTGCGACGACCCTGCAGGACATTTTCCACTATACTTTCAATCAATTTTTCTTTCAAAAGTTTTCCTCCTTATCTTTAACAGCTTATTGTTTATAAAACAACCGGTACCTTTATCATCAATCCGGCTTTTTATCCAGATATTCTGTCTACCCGAGCATTAATTACAAACCGGCGCAGACAATCATTTTGAGTACGGATTTAAACGTGGTAACAAACCAGGTGTCTTTTCAAAAATACGGTGGCAAATATCTTCCGACAGGTGCTGCGGTTCTTTGCCTTCAATCTCTTTTAGTTTTTCATTGACCATGAGCAGGGTTTGATCCTGATCCTCCGCATCACCTTCAAAGGGAAAACCGGCAAAGATTTGGCCCCTTCGAAGCATCTTTCGGGCATAACGGGCATACATCCGGTAAGGACTGTTCATGACTTCTTCGATCATTTTCTTTGTCCGATCGGCTTCTTCGGCCTTTACTCCGCTTTCCCGCTGAAGAAATTTGGCCATGCCAATCTGGTGATTATCAAGAATGGCCTGATCGGGAGAAAAAGTTTGGGTTTTATCCAGCAACCCAAAAGCATAATGAATAAGGTCGGGTGCGGCAAATGGCACTGCCGTAAAAGTGAACATTTTTTCCACGGAGGCCTGGATACCGGGTACCTTTGCATCGCCAACTCCGGCGGTGGAATAACAGGGCACCTTGTAATAGCGGGCCATTTGTGCGCAGGCCATGTTGTAATGACAAAATTCGGGTACGCCGTACATATCGTGCAAATCGTCCATGCGGGCCCGTACCGGTACCGCTCCATATATTACCGGCGCACCGGGGTTGGCCAGCTGGTTGATTACAATACCGGTTAAAGCCTCGGCATTAACCTGGGCAACCATGCCCATTTCGTCAATTGGAGCTGTCGATCCACCCTGGGGTGAAGTAGAGATGACCACGGGCAGACCGAGCCTGGCGATAGCAATCAGCTTTTCTGCGGTTTCCGCCACCACCTGCAGCGGACTTTTAATAACACTGGTAATAAAAGAGACGACCGGGTTTTTGACCAGTTCCGCTTTGCCCCCGGCGATTATTTCAGCCATACCTACCACTTTTTCAAGCTGATTAAAATCGGCAACCCCACCAATTACAGGTTTTGTAATGTTATTTAATGAAGCAAAAAAGACATTTACATCTTTATTTTCAGTAGTAATATCTTCATCCTGCACATTAATGTTGCGGATAAAAAAGTCCAGATTTTCAAGTTGTTCCGCCAGATGAGCGGAGCGGCACAGATAGTCAACATTACCGCGATTCCTCTTTATTACCGGAAATACCCGTTCATGACCATCCTGCTTGGATACATATGTCTCCGGCTCGACTTCCAGCCAATAATTAGTTTCTGATCCGCTGCCAAAATGAACCCTGGTTCCTTCTGCATCGAGGACAACCCTGTTTTCAGGATTACGGGCTCCGAGAGTCACAATAGACGGGGCCGTTTCAAGCGCTTTTTTTACTACTTTTGCCGGAATACGGACCCACCAGGCATCGTGCTCGCCCTCGCGGGTAGCCTTAACGCTCGCCCCGGCTTTTTCCAACAGGGAAACACTTTCTTCGTGGTAACATAGAATACCCGGGTTCTCCAAAAGATCCAATGATGTCTTGTCAATTAGTTCAACCTGTTCCCGGCTTAAGCGTTCATATGGATTATCAACAATTACTCCTCGCTCACTCAATCGTCCAGCCTGGATAAATACCCCAGGCTGTTCACCTCCTTTAATTGCTTGTTGTAAAATTTATTTTCCTGATGCCTGCAAATTATATTGGCACTAAAATAAAAAAACCCCGTATTGAATCGTTCAGGTCGCGCCTGATGTTGACTGTTATACGGAATTTTAGATTAATATGTTACATATTCCGACCCGCTTACCGGTGGCGCCAGCCTATCACTGCCAGATCAAGAGATAGCTATTAACTTATTACATAAACATTATGTCATATTGTCCTTGCTTTCGCAAAAGGTAAAGATGGCCGTAATGCAAAGAATAGCATTACTATATCAAGCATTTAGATGTTAATAAGCTTAATTCACAAGAAATGCTCTATCAGGTTGAGCTAAGATGGTTAAAAGCATAGTTAACCTTCTGTTATTATGGATAAGAGCGGCCGGTATGTTATAATAATCATTAATTTGAACTGGACAGGAATTTATTCATGAAATATGTTGCCACCCGTATGGCCGAAAAAATCACAGCCAACATGGACCTGCTGAAACCCGACGAACGTTACCGGATCGGGCTCACTGAAAGCTGGGTGAGTATTGCCGGCAATTTCCTATTAACCCTTTTAAAGATAATCTTCGGTCTTCTCACCAACAGCATCGCTCTCATTGCTGATGCCGTGCACAGCGCATCCGATATTTTTTCCTCACTGGTCGTTTTAGCCGGTTTTCACATGTCCAAGAAGAAACCGGACCGGGAGCACCCTCACGGACACGGCAGGACCGAATACCTGGCCGGCCTGGTAATCTCCGTGATGCTTATCGGGGCCGGCGCAGCATTTATATACAGTTCATATAATCGGTTGATCGAAGGAGTTACTGCCCGCCCGAGCCTTGCGGCTATCGCAGCTGTAATAGCCGCAATTTTAATCAAAGAATTCTTATATTATTTTTCGTCAAAATTGGGGGCCCTGATCAATTCTGACACTCTGGCCGGTGACGCCTGGCATCACCGCAGCGATTCGCTTTCCTCTGCCCTGGTTTTAGTGGCTTTGATTGGCGGATATTTTGGGCTGTATACCCTCGATGCTTTCTTTGGTTTTGCTATTGCTCTTTTTGTTATATATGCCGGAATAAAAATTGCCCGGAACTCCTGCAGCCGCCTACTCGGCACTGCCCCGGCCGAAGAACTGCAAAAAAATGTTGTCTGCAGCGCAAGGGAAATAGATGGCGTTATTGATGCTCACAATTTGGAAGTGCACGATTACGGCTCCTGGAAAGTAATTACCATGCACATCGAGATAAACGGCGATCTGAGCTTAGACAAGGCACACGATATAGCCCACAGGGTTGAAAACCATGTGAGCAAAAACTACTATTGCAATACAATAGTTCACCTCGACCCCCGCTGAGCAGTCTGCCATTAATGATGCAGAGCATTCTTGCTGTTCTCTGAACCTCAACATCTAAATTCCACCATCCGGTTTAAGGCCGCTCACGGCGGCCACAAATCAGATCCCTCAACCACCGCCTCCAAAGCCGATATTATGGACAACCCCGTCCTCTACTACTACCGGCACCTTGTCAGCTTTATAATCCTGGCGGGCTTTTTTTAAAGCATCAGGGTCAACGCTTACATTGTAAAGCTCGTATGCGACGCCTTTCTTCTTAAGCACCTCAAGCTGCTTCTCACAATAAGGACAACCGTCTTTGACATAAACCTCGAGCATGATAACACCTCCACCTGTATTTATAACCATCGGATATT
Organism: Syntrophomonadaceae bacterium; assembly: GCA_007130825.1. Lineage (GTDB taxonomy): Bacteria > Bacillota > Dethiobacteria > DTU022 > DTU022 > B1SED10-74M. The sequence continues at coordinate 27,740 of SLRT01000147.1, forward strand.
TATTATAGCCTGTATACAATCACTTATTGAAACTGCTTCTAAACCTGATTTATGCCACCGGCAGCTTTGATCGCTTTTAATCCGGCAGCCAATTCTTTCTACCACTTTCTTTATCTTATTATATAAACAAGCCGGGGTTAAGGCAAGGACACGGACCCTGCCATTTAAACCCGCCGGTTCACACCAACCTTGACTTTAACCGGTCGCTTGATTATAATTCAGCCATAACAGATTCACACCTGAAACGGGAAAAACGCTCACGGGGAAAGTCGCCTTCCCGTGGGCTATTTGTTTTTTAAGGAGGAACCAAACATATGCGCATTGCACTGGCTCAGCTTAACCCAACCATTGGTGCTCTCAACCAGAACCTGAAAAAAATAAAAGAATACTATCAACGAGGCATGGAAGGAGGCGCAGACCTGGTTGTATTTACCGAATTGGCCCTGTCCGGTTATCCTCCCCGAGATTTGTTGACTTATAAAAGCTTCCCAGACAGCGAAAGGGAATTAATCAACAACGAACTTCTGCCTCTAACTGCCCAAAACAGTCCGCCAATATTGATTGGAGCCACCCACCGCCAGGAAAACAGGCTGTTTAATGCGGCGCTGCTTTTAGAAAAAGGCGAGATCAAATCCACTCACTTAAAAACCCTGCTGCCCTATTTCGATGTTTTTGATGAAGAAAGGTATTTTACCCGATTTAAAAACCGGAAAATTGAAATGCTGGGTGATCTGCCCACCGCTATAACTGTCTGCGAAGATATTTGGAATGATATGGAATATTTCTCTGCCCCGCTTTATGACAACGATCCCCTCGAGGGACTTTTTGCTCAGGGCGCCCGCCTGCTGATCAACCTTTCCGCCTCACCCTATCACCGGGGCAAACATGCCCTGCGGGAAGATATGCTGCCCTTTCTGGCTAAAAAATACAACACTGCAATTATTTATCTGAATCAACTTGGCGCCAACGATGAACTGGTTTTCGACGGATCAAGTCTTATCTACAACCACCGGGGAGAACTACTCTACCGCGCCTCCGCATTCGAGGAAGAGCTTATATACATCGAAACAGAAACTTTATTTCAACCCGCCCTGGAAATAACACCCCCTGACAGGGACGATATCAGCACAATAAACCAGATTCTACAACTTGGTACCAGGGATTACGTGACAAAAACCGGCTTTAAAAAAGTTGTCTTTGGCTTAAGCGGGGGAATTGATTCCGCTGTTGTCGCCGCTTTAGCTGCAGAAGCTCTCGGCCCGGAAAACGTGCTCGGGATTATGATGCCTTCTCCCTATTCCTCAGAACACAGCGTCCATGACGCCGTTAAACTGGCCGAGAACCTGGGTATTAACTACCGGATAGTCAAAATAGACCAGCCTTTCAACGCTTTTATAGACATGTTCAACCAGGGAGAAGGCCCAAGGCAGGATTTAGCCGAAGAAAACCTGCAGGCTCGACTCCGGGGTAATATATTAATGCATATTTCGAACCGGGAAGGATACCTCACACTGGTCACCGGGAACAAGTCGGAGCTGGCCGTAGGTTACTGCACACTTTACGGCGATATGGCCGGTGGGTTGGCCATACTTGCCGACGTGCCCAAAATGATGGTTTATGAATTAGCCAATTACCTGAACGACAACCACGGGAGAGAAATCATACCCCGCCGGATAATCACCAAAGCTCCTTCCGCTGAACTGCGTCCCAACCAAAAAGATGAAGATTCTTTGCCTCCCTACGATGTGCTTGACCCAATTCTGCAGATGTACCTGGAAAACAATTTGTCACCCGCCGAGATCATCGAAACAGGTTACGATAAGGATATTGTCCAAAAGGTAATCCGCATGGTTGAAACCTCCGAATTCAAGCGGCGCCAGGCTGCCCCGGGGCTGCGTATTTCCCCTAACTCTTTTGGCCCAGGCAGACGCATACCGATCGCCCGGGGGTATGAATACTTTTAAGCCGGCCCCACGGTAATTTCTATTTTTGCACTGCCTTACAGGAGACAAATTACGCTGGATACAGGATGAAACAATGGGAAAATATACTGAAAACTCAAGATCCGAAGAAAATTGTAACAAAGATTTCGATGTTATAGTGATCGGCGCCGGTCACGCCGGCTGCGAGGCCTCACTGGCCGCTTCCAGGCTGGGCTGCCGGACCCTGCTTTTGACCTTAAACCTGGATATGATCGCATTTATGGCCTGCAATCCTTCACTGGGCGGACCGGGCAAAGGTCACCTGGTGCGTGAAATAGACGCACTGGGCGGCGAAATGTCCCTCGTCGCTGATAACAACCTGCTGCAGGTACGCCTGCTAAACACCGGTAAAGGCCCCGCTGTGCAGGCCCTGCGAGCTCAGATCAATAAATGGGGTTACCAGCGCACCATGCGCATCGCCCTGGAAAAAGAACCCGGGCTCGCCATTCGTGAAGATATGGCCGAAAAAATTGTTATTGACAACAAATCTATCTCGGGTGTTATCGGGCGCAGCGGCGCTTTTTACCCGGCCAAAACTGTTATTGTTTGCAGCGGCGTTTATCTTGGTTCAGAACTTTTCCTCGGTGATCTTCACTACACCGCTGCTCCGGGAAGCCTGACACCTTCCTTTAATCTGGCAAAGTGCCTGCAGGATCTCGGTATCACCCTGGATCGCTTCAAAACCGGCACCCCCCCGAGGGTTTACCGTCGCAGTGTTAACTTTTCCGCTTTAAAGCCGGTTTACGGCGATATTGAGGCGCCGGGATTTTCCATAGCCTGCGAGGGGGTCCCTGCCGAGCAGATTCCCTGCTGGATGACCCATACGAATCCGAATACACATGAAATAATCCGCCAAAATTTTTCCCGGGCCCCCATCTACAGCGGCCTGATCAAGGGGGCCGGTCCCCGTTACTGCCCATCAATCGAGGATAAAATAGTCCGCTTTGCCGATCGTGACCGTCACCCTATTTTTATCGAACCCGAAGGAATCGACATAGACGAACTCTACCTGCAGGGTATATCCACCGGCCTGCCTCCCGACGTGCAGGAATCATTCCTGCGCACTATTGAAGGGCTTGAAAATGTGGAAATCATGCGTCCGGCATATGCTATTGAATATGACTACGCCCCGCCCACCCAGCTTAAAACTTCTCTGGAAACTAAGGCTGTTACCGGGCTTTTTTTAGCCGGCCAGATTAACGGAACTACCGGTTACGAAGAAGCCGCCGCCCAGGGTCTGATCGCCGGGATCAATGCCGCCCAGCATTTAAAAAGCAATGATCCCCTGGTTTTAAAACGCAATGAGGCTTATATCGGGGTAATGATCGACGATCTGGTAACCCGGGGCGTGCAGGAACCATACCGTATTTTCACTTCCCGGGGCGAATACCGGCTCCTGCTGCGCCAGGATAATGCCGATCTGCGCCTGACCGAAAAAAGCCGCTCTGTCGGCCTGATTGATGAAGAACGCTACCAGCTGCACATGGCCAAGAAAATCTTTATTGAAAGCGAGTTAGACCGGCTGGAGAAAACCAGGCATAATCCGGGCAGCGCTATTGAAGAGTTTTTAGCTATAAATAAATCTTCACCTCCTAAACACCCGGTCAGTGCCCTTGAACTAATCCGCCGGCCGGAAATCAGCTATCCCGCTTATCTGGAGTGGGAACACAGATCTGTGCCAGATCTCCCGCCGGGGACGCTTGAAGAACTGGAAAATCAAATTAAATATGCCGGCTACATTGAGAAACAGGGTTTAATGGTGGAAAAAACCGCCCGCATGCATGATAAACCGATCCCTGAAAATTTTGATTACCAAAAGGCAAATAACCTTTCAAAAGAAGCACGTCAGAAACTGGAAAAAATCCGGCCGGCTACAATCGGCCAGGCCAGCCGCATGGAAGGGGTCACCCCTGCTGACTTATCTGTCCTCCTTCTTTACCTGGAGCGGCCAGAAATCTTGGGGAGCACAACCGAATATAAAAGTTCAAAGAGAAACGACGACTCTGAAATAAACAGCAATGAGGCAGGCAGCAATGAATAACCATATCCAGCCAAACCAGCCCGGTTGGTATTACCGGTTAAGCAGTTTTTTCCGCCATAAATTCGCTACGCCGGTCTACAAGATACCGCTTGACGCCGGCTTTTCATGCCCAAACCGCGACGGATCAACCGGCAATTCGGGCTGCATCTACTGCTATAACCCCTCATTCGCCCCTTTCAGCAAAAACAGTGATACCGACTCGACCACTGCTTCGATTTCTGAACAAATTAGCAGGGGCAAAAAGAAAAAATTCCAGGCAAAACACCTGGCCTATTTTCAGTCATATACTAACACTTATGCCCCCCTGGAACAATTGAAAGAGCTTTACGATGAAGCGCTGGACGATCCTGAAGTAATCGGCTTAAGCATAGCAACCCGACCGGACTGCGTTACAGGCAAAACACTCGATTTGCTTGAGGAATACGCCCGCAGGTGCCACCTCTGGGTAGAATATGGACTGCAATCTGCCCACGATCAAACCCTTGAATATATCAACCGGGGTCACAACGCCGATTCCTTTGCCCGGGCGGTAAAACAAACCCACAGGCGGAACATTTACATCTGCGCACACGTCATCCTCGGGCTGCCCGGCGAAACTCCGGCAATGATGCTGAAAACGATTGACTTTCTTAACAAACTGGGAATAGACGGAGTAAAATTCCACCACCTGCAGGTAATTAAAAATACGCCCCTGGCCGGACTGTACGCTCAGGGGGAAATTTCAGTGTATGATAAAGAAGAAGACTACATTCCCATTCTCTGCGACTGCCTGGAACGGCTTGCTCCTCACATCGTCATTCACCGCCTGGCCAGCCAGGCCACCACAGAGGAGCTATTAATCGCACCGCACTGGGCCAAGGGCGCCGGTCAGATCGCCGCCACCGTGGAAAAGGAACTAAAAACCCGCGACAGCTATCAGGGATGCCGCTTAGATCGAAATGAGAACCCTTAAAAACGATTTCGCTCTATGGCAATGTTGATCAATTGAGACATCTTGTCCTGCGGAGGAATATAGGCCTGGTCCCGCCGGATCATCTTTAGAGCATCCCCCGGGCAAGCTGTGGCACAGACACCACAACCGATACATAAATCTTGATCGACAACCGGTTCCGCTTCCGGTGCAGCTTTAAGCGCCTCAATGTGGCAAAGGTCGACACAAGCTTCACAGCTCAGGCACTTTTCCGGATCAATTGCAGGAATAAAATTGCTGGGCTGCACCGCCTGCACCCCGTGCTCCCTGATTGCCTGCAACGGACCGCAGCAGCATCCACAGCAGTGACAGATATATGCCGGTTCATCGATAACATTATCACAGGTCAGAACCAGGCCCAGTTTATAGCTTCGTTCAAGATTGCGTAATAGATCGTCCACTGAAGCTTTATGGGCAAAGCCGCGTCGGAGAAGCCACTCCGACGGCCGACCCAGGGAAGTACACACATCTTCCAGCGGAAACTTGCAAGGTTTGCCCAGATGACTCGCTTTATGCCGGCAGGCACAAATCGAAAGCCCGCCTCCGCCGGAGTTGCGAATCACTGCTTCTGCCTTTTCATAGTCCAAAATTTCCGTTTTAAGCAGCTCGGGAATGTACTGTTCGTAAACAAGGGCCCGAAACATTTTCGTATCTGAACCAAAAATTTCTTCGTTCACTTCCCGGTCCTGAAAATACTCTTCATACAATGCAGAAAGTTCCTTTATATTGGCACTATCGGTCCGCATCAGGCTGTATTCAAAAAAACCAACCACCACCGGCGATAACATATAATATCTAGTCCCTTTACGCGGTATGTCAACTACCAGGCCTTTTTTAGCCATACCATCCAATAAAGCAGCCAGTTCTTTTTCAGCCATGCCGGTCAGTTCTCTGATTTTTCCCAGCGGGCGCGGCTTAAGGGGAAATTTACTGCCTGCTTCCGCCTCATCTTCTTTATAGAGGAGCATTAATATTTCAATCAAGGTATCGTTAATCACGACCCCGACCGGAAACCTGCTCAGCCTTTCAGCCAAAGCCTGGTAAGCTTCTTCCTTGCCGCCCGAAAGATGTCCCACATAACTTCCTCCCTTGGTTTATGATCTGGAATTAATTAACAGATGCTGTAGAAAAATAAATGGTAAGAATATTTTTTACTCATTGTTCAGCTAACTCCAAAACAATAATCTAGTCCAATTTAATCCTAATTTTGGAGTAAATTATTACCAAATACTCCCTTTCCCTTCCAAAAGAAAACAGGAATAAAGGACAGCAATTTCATCCTTTTGTTTCTTGTTTCCTTATTTTTGTTTCCTTATTTTGCGCTTTATTTTGCGCTTTATTTTGCGCTTTATTTTGATGGTAGCTTCCCATTGCCATAAAGTTTTAATGGATATTCGCCGGGCGAGGCAATAATTCCTTTGCCAGGCTCATGGTTTTTAAAAAAAGTTTCCGGTAGAAGGTAGGAGTTCATCGTTTTCTTGTCGAACATATAAAATGCTCCAAACTTATGTTTAAGGCGGATAATTTATTTATGCCAAAACTAACCGAACTGCTGCAGCAATGGAAAGATGACCCTGCATTCATGAGCAATGTTACCCGCTGGTCAGTGGTCCCGGAATCAGAAGGCGATTATTATGATTTCCCGGACTACCTGGAGCCGCAACTGCATGAAGCCTTAATGCGCCGCGGTATCGAAAAACTCTACAGCCACCAGGCAAAAGCGATCGATGCTGTACTTCAGGATAATAACGTGGTGGTGGTAACTCCCACTGCTTCAGGAAAAACACTTTGTTATAACCTGCCCGTAATCAGTTCGTTGATCAGGGATTCATCAAGCCGCGCACTGTATCTTTTCCCGACAAAAGCGCTGTCACAGGACCAGGTAACCGAACTGCGTGAACTTACAGCAAACCTGGATACAAATCTTTATTGCCACACTTACGACGGGGATACCGAACCGGGCCTGCGGCAGGGAATTCGCCGCAGCGGACATATTGTAGTCACCAATCCGGACATGCTCCATTCGGCAATCTTACCCCACCACACCAAGTGGGTGCAACTCTTTCAGAACCTTAAATATATAGTCATCGATGAAATGCACCAGTATCGCGGTGTCTTCGGTAGTCACGTAGCCAATGTTATACGCCGCTTAAAGCGTATTTGCGCTTTCTATGGCTCCAACCCAAAATTTATATTATGTTCAGCTACAATCGCCAATCCCGGTGAATTAGCCGCACTATTGATCGAGGAACCACTGCAGGTTGTTGCTGAAAACGGCGCTCCGCAGGCTGAAAAACATTTTATCTTTTACAATCCACCTACGATTAACCCTGAACTGGGCTTGCGGCGAAGCTCGCTTTTAGAAGCACAGGGCTTGGCCGGAGAACTTATCCGCAGAGACATACAAACCATTATCTTCACCCGCAGCCGGCTTGGTGTGGAAGTTCTCCTGACTTATTTACGCCAGGGTCTTAAGATAAGGCCCGGGGAAGATAGCGCTATTAAAGGCTACCGGGGCGGGTACCTGCCCCGTGAACGGCGGGCTATAGAAGAGGGACTGCGCCGTGGGACTGTCAAGGGAGTGATCAGCACCAACGCCCTGGAACTGGGGATAGACATCGGAGCCCTTGATGCCTGCCTGATGACCGGTTACCCGGGCAGCATTGCCAGTACCTGGCAGCAGGCCGGCCGCTCAGGGCGCCGCAGCGGCATTTCGTTGGCCGTATTAATCGCCAACAGTGAGCCGTTAAACCAGTACATCGTAGCCAACCCGGATTATTTTTTCGGACGCACCCCTGAACGGGCCCTGGCTGATCCCGATAATCTGATCATCTTAACCAATCACGTGCGCTGCGCCGCCTTTGAACTGCCCTTTGACAAGTATGAACAGTTCGGCAGGGCCAATATAGGAGAAATCCTGCAGTTTCTCGAAGATGAAGATGTCCTTTATTTAAGCGATAACCGCTACCACTGGATGGAAGACACCTATCCGGCGGAAGAAATCAGCCTGCGCAGCGCCACCCGGGAAAATGTGGTTATCGTCGATACTACAGACCGTCAGCCGCGGGTAATCGGGGAAGTCGATCGCTTCAGCGCCCCGATGCTGGTTCATGATGAAGCGATCTATATGCATGGCGGGAGACAGTTCCAGGTGGAAAAACTCGACTTTGAAGAGAAAAAAGCTTACGTGCGCCAGGTGGAGGTTAATTATTTTACTGATGCCAACCTCTCGGTTGATCTGAAAACCCTGGAGGTTTTTGAAGAGGAATCTGGTAAAGTAAACAGAGCCTGGGGCGATGTCCGCATCAACGCCCTGGTTTCAATGTTCAAAAAAATACGTTTCAATACCCATGAAAACCTGGGCTCAGGACCGGTTGATCTGCCGGAAACCGAAATGCACACCACTGCTTTCTGGATCTCATTTCCCCCGGCTGCGCTCGAAAGTATGTCCTTATCAACAGTCCAGTCAGGCTTAATCGGCCTGGCCAATTTGCTTCCACAGGTGGCCGCATTTTTTCTGATGGGTGACCCGCGCGACCTGCACGCCGTAAGCCAGGTTAAAGCTCCTTTCACCGAACTGCCTACCCTTTTTCTTTACGATAACTTTCCCGGCGGTGTCGGTTACAGCGCAGAACTTTACCGCAGTTACCGGGAAATTATTCGTGCAGCCCGAAAAGTAATCTCGGATTGTCAATGCTTTGAAGGCTGTCCCTCCTGCATCGGGCCTGCTTACCAGGGCGGAGAACCCGGCAAACAGCAGGCTTTTCAACTGATCGAGGTGATCCTGCAGTGAAAAGAGATTTAAGTTCCCGTCTTTCCGCACTGCGTAGTACAGGAGAGTTCAAAACAGGGCGGCAAATGGCTGATGCACTTGAAAAAGAGAACGGAATTGATCTATTTCCCGGTGAAGGACGGGAAGAAGAAACAGACTTCGGACGCTGTTATCTGCGTGAACTAAGATTCCCCCTGGGCCATCAACACGGCAGTAATACGCTTTCCGGGATCCTAACCTGCTGCGGACCGGAATTGTCCCTGACCGCCCGGGACGATCGGCTGAGTAACTTTGACCCACGAAACTCAATTTTTCTCGATATTGAAACCACCGGCCTGGCCGGAGGCACCGGCACCTGGGCATTCCTGATTGGAATAGGCTGGATTGAGAAAAATTATTTTCTCCTGCGCCAGTATTTTCTGCGCCGCCCTGCTGAAGAAAAGGCGCTATTAAATCATTTTGTCGCTGCAACAAGCGGTTTTTTAACCATAATAACTTTTAACGGCAAACAATTCGACCTGCCGTTAATAAAAACCCGTCAGATGCTTGCCGGTTTCGAACCTATAGAACCCCGGCAGCACCTCGACCTTCTGCAGTGCGCACGGACCCTCTGGAAGAAAAGGCTGGCTTCCCGCTCTCTGCATTCGCTGGAAGAAGTTTTGTTAAACTTAAAACGTGATGATGATATCCCCGGGGCGGAAATACCTGCCGTTTACTTCAACTATTTACGTCGGGGAGAAACTGAACTTCTAAAAAAAGTATTTCACCACAATGTCCTTGATATCCTTTCAATGGTCACCCTCTTAGAAAAGGTCTACCGCACATCTGCCGGCCAGCTGGTAAAGCACCCCGCCGAATTGCTGGCCTTAGGCTCCCTTTGCCTTGAAACAGGCCGCTTCAGTGAAGGAATCAACTACCTGCGCGAAGCTTCGAATAGCGCACCAAACCCTCTGGCTGAAGAAGCAGCCCTGAAACTTGCCTTACATTTCAAACGGCAGGGCAACTGGGAGGAAGCAATAAAAATCTGGGAGGAATCAGCTGGAACCAACCCGGTTAATTCACCGGCAATCGTCGAGTTAGCCAAATATTATGAGCATCAATGCGGTGAATACGACAAGGCTTTGGAATTAACTGAAAAAGCGCTCGCTCGGGCTAGAAACAACCGCAACAACCTGCCTGCCTGCAGCAGTGAGCTGAACCCCGAAGCTCTTAAGCACCGGTGGAACAGGTTAAACAGGCGCCAGCTCTCTGATTAAGCTGCATCATCCAGATCAGAAAGTTCCCGGCGATCCGAAGTGCTGCCCAATACCAGGGGCAAGACTATACTTAGAACAACCAGTCCGGCTGCCAGGTATGCAGCAGGAATTATTGTATCCAACAGAAGATTAAGGATAAATCCTGCTGAAAAAGCAGTTACCACCATGATTACCGCCGCTTTGAACATATCAACGATACCCATCTCCTTAACCATTACCGTAAAAGTGGCAGCGCAGGGGAAATAGGCTGCCAGCACCACAGCACCGACAACAAACTGCCGGGCGCTCAAACCCAGGGGCACCAGCATAGCCACGGCCACGTCTTTGCGCAAAAATCCAATTAGTAAAGTTGAAACCGCTTCCCCGGGCAGGCCCAGCATCCCCTGAACTATGGGGGCAAATAATATGCCAAGATAATCGATAATCCCGAGCGTGTAAAGTATATTGACAACCAGGATGCCACCAAGGATATACGGCGTTGCATGTATAAGAAAACCTTTGATGCGCATGCCCAGCTTTTTGGCCTGCGCTTTCAGGCTGGGCACACGGTAAGGAGGTATTTCCACGACCATAGAAGGAGTGTAGCCGGGCATAACCCGATCGATAATCAGCCCCAGGACTACCCAGATAAAAAAGAGAGAAGCAAAAACCACTGCCAGGTAAGCACCGCCAAAACGACCTACCAGGCCGATAATTAGTGCAAGTTGAGCCATGCAGGGCACGGCCACTGCCATCAGGGTGCAGGTTATAAACCTTTCCCGGCGGCTTTCCAGGTTACGGGCCGCCAATGCGGCCGGAACATTACAGCCAAAACCCAACACCATGGGAATAATTGAATAACCATGCAAACCCAGCCGGTGCAGACTGCGGTCAACCATGACAGCAAGGCGGGGTAGATAACCCGAATCTTCAAGAAACCCGAGCACCAGGTAAAAAACAGCCAGAAAAGGAAGAACTACTCCCAGTTCGACAAAGACACCGGTAGTTAAGACTCCCAGCGATTCCTCAAAATCAACTGCGCCGTCTATTAGTTGCCCAATTAAAACATTATGTAAAAAACCGCCGCCTCCCAGAAATTCGCTGAGATACATCAATAGCGATTCATAAACGCCTTTGAAAACATAATCGTCTATAAATTCATGAAGTAATTCGCCCAGGCCAATTACCAACTGAAAAGCCAAAAACAGAACCACCCCGGCAATAGGAATGCCGGTCAAAGGCTTCAAACTGGCATCCTGCAGACTTTCCAGCCAGCTGTGATGACGATGAACAACCGTTTGCACTTTTCCAATTAGATCACCGATGTACGACCAACGATCAGAAATATTTAATGGAATTTTACTTCTATTCACCGATAATGACAACGAATCGACAAGTTCTTTTAAACCTTCACCGCTGACTGCAACAGTTGATATAACCGGAATACCCAAAAGCGATTCCAATTTATCAACATCAATTCGCACCCCCTTGTGACCGGCTTCGTCAGTCATATTCAGGGCTAAGATTATCGGCACATCTCTTTCCAGAAGTTCAGTTGTTAAAAACAGGTTTCGCTCCAGGTTTGTGGCATCTACTACATTAACTACTATATCGGCTTTGTCAACCAGGTTTGAAGCGACTTCTTCCACTTTTGAAGTAGGTTCAAGGCTATAAGTTCCCGGAGCATCAAGAACTTCGAAGGATTCGGTTTCTGTATTTAGCTGTCCCCGGGTAAATTCAACAGTAGTTCCCGAGTAATTGGAGATCATCACTTTCGAACCGGTTAGCTGAGAGAAAATTACACTTTTCCCGACATTCGGGTTACCGGCCAGGACTATTCGTTTCAATATTGTCTACCTCCACTACTATGCGTATTGCTTTACCGTAACCGACTGCAACTTGAAAATTATCGACATTTATTGTCACCGGCCCACGCTTAAAAATCGAACTGATCTTTTTTATCCGTTTACCTTCCCGTAAACCGATCTGGTTTAATTTTGCAGTAAAACCGGGCCCTCCACGAATTAAGGAAATAATTCCGGATTGACCGGCCTTCATTTCCACCAGAGAAACATTCATAACCTGTCACCCCCATAACGGATCATCTAAAGTCATCCCGCCAGTTTAGCTCCTTTTTTAATCCGGAATCGATATCCTGTTCCAGTAAGAATTGCAGCAGTTTCTCAAAAGTTTCACCGCTTAAATCATGTTCCATCAAACAGGCATCATTTTCTGCCGCTTTTGGAGAGACTCCGAGCACCTGGGTCAAGAAGCCGTAAATTATTTTATGTTTATGCCTTACCTTCATCGCATAATGCCGGCCTTCTTCCGTCAATTCGACCGGGCCATAACGATCCTGCCTGATCAGGCCTTTTTCTTTTAATATGGCAAGTCCCTGTATAACACTGGGCTTGGCAATATCCAGGCGATCAGCTATATCAGTAACCCGGGCCGTCTTATTTTCCTGAATTAAGTTTAAAATGACCTCCAGATAATCCTGCAGTGAAGAAGTAACCGGCAAGGACTTAATCAACAAGACCACCGCCTTATAATCTGTTTAACTTAGACAACCGGATAAAAAAATTAAATGTTAGGCATATCTAACATATTAAATATAACATTTCATCCTGCGCATGTCAATATATAAATGAAAGTTATACCCAAGAATAAAATAATGGTGTATATTAGGAAACAAACCTGATCAATAGCAGGTTCGGAGGTGCAATTTTTCGGGCAATGGAAAACCCAAGTTTAACTGGCAAGTCAAAATGAAAGATACAACCAAATATCGCAGAAATGCTTTGTTGTTAATACCAATCTACCTGATCGTATTCAGCGCTTTCTTTGACACCCATGCTCAGATGCCGGTGCTTGCGCCCTATACTCTTACCTTTGGGGCAACCCCCTTCATGTTAGGCCTGGTGGTTGGCTCTTATTCAATTTTTAATATCTTCGGTAACTTTGCCGGAGGTATGGTTATCGACAAAAAGAGCTGGCAGTATCCGCTTTTAGTCGGTCTGATTGGTGTTTCTTTTGCCCTGTTATTCTATACTCAGGCTACGAGCGCATATCACCTGGTCATTATCCGGGCCGGACACGGATTAATGGGAGGGTTTTTAGTTCCCGCCTCCCTGGCCTGCCTGACCATAAATGAAGAGGGCGGCTCTTCCCGTGATCTGCGCCTTGCTCTGTTTGGAGCCACAATCGGCCTGGCAGCAGTAACCGGTCCCCTGTTTGCCGGTATTATCGCAAACCAATTGGGTTTTCATGCAGTATATTACAGCCTGGCCATGCTGATGACCGCTGCTGTAGTAATCGCTTTATGGTTAATCAAAAAACAGGCTTCCCGCAGCGAATACTTCATTTCACCACCGATTTCCAGCAAATTGATATTGGCCAGAGCGAAACTGCAAGGAGCATTCATTTTTGCCCTGGGAACAATGGGATCCACCGGAACACTGGCTTCGTTTTTACCTACCCGTGCTCAATCGCTGGGTTTAGATCACGCTCAAACCGGCATGTTGTTTACATCTTTCGCCCTAACGGCTGTAATTATCCAGATATCCTGGCCGAGGATGCTAAAACCATTGATTAAAGGAAACTTTCGTGGCTGTGCGACGGGACTGCTGTTCATCCTGGGAGCTTTAATCCTTGCTGCTGTTTCTAACACCTCTACAGGACTTTATATCGCTCTAATCATCTATGGCTTCGGCTTCGGCTTATCATTCCAGGGCATGCTCGGCCTGGTTATGGAAAACTCTCATCCGGCCTGGCGGGGCCGGGCAATCGGTATTTTTTTTGCCGCTTACTCACTTGGAGTAGCCCTGCTGCCTCCCATAAGCGGTTTGATTTGGCAGCACCTACCGGTCATATTTCCCTTTTATACCTCAGCCGCAGCAGCCCTTCTCAGCCTGATTGCCGGTAAAATACTTTGCACAAAACAATGAAATATGTAGTGATTCTAAAGTAAGACAACTTGCCAGGGACATAGCTTAAAGTTCAATCAAGAACAAAAAAACTCCCACCGCTATAGATGGGAGTTTAATTTTCACCTTGCTTGTTATTGATCAAAAAGCTCTAAGTACTGGCCATAGCCTTTTTCCTCAAGCTTGTCCTTTGGTATAAAGTCCAGGGCCGCAGAATTAATACAATAACGCTTGCCGGTCGGTTCAGGTCCGTCATCAAAGAGGTGACCCAGGTGCGAATCTGCTTCCTTGCTCCGCACTTCGGTGCGCTTCATGCCATAGCTCAAATCCTCTTTTTCCACGATATTATCTTCATCGATCGGCCTGGTGTAGCTGGGCCAGCCAGTACCGGAATCAAATTTATCCTTGGAGCTGAAGAGAGGTTCACCGGAAACAATATCCACATAGATCCCTTCTTCTTTATGATCCCAATACTTGTTGTCAAACGGCGGTTCAGTGCCATCTTCCTGGGTAACGGTATATTGCATCTCTGTCAAACAATCACGCAATTCGTCCATTTCTTCATCTCCCCTGATTTCTTCTGCTCCTTCCTCCCCACCCTGATCTTGCAGTTGATCCGGTTCACTCACGATGCTTTCCAGGTCACAACCGGCAGCCGCAACGAGCAACCCGGCAACCAGAAGTAGCAGTATAAAGTTCTTATAGTTATAGTTGGCGGCATCTTCTCTAGCAGTATATTTATTCCTGCAGTTCCTTTTCAACCCTAACATCCTTTCAAAAGCAAAATGTCCGTTGATATGGCGAGCTTTCTTTTTTGGGTGCAGAAAGGGACAAATCGCTTTTTTTTATATAA
>SLRT01000052.1 GCA_007130825.1 Syntrophomonadaceae bacterium
AGGTATCTTTTTCTTCCATAAGTGTTCAAACTTTTGCCTCGCCTCTGCGTCGGTCACCGGCTGGCAGCCGGGAAGGTATTCGGGCAGGGAACCCATTTCACAGGCACCCTGGGCATTATTTTCCTTTTGCAGGGGATAAATACCACAACCACTACCCCAAACATTTTCTGTCAGCAGGACCAGGTTGGCAAGAGCTTTGATGCTTTCTGTGCCGTTTATTGCACATTTTAGACCGGATCCAAACACAATAACAGATTTATTCGCCCCGGCATAATGGCGGGCGGCATCACGAACCTTTTCTGCGCAGACTCCCGTAATTTCTGCAGTAGACTCGGGTAAAAAACTTTCCAACGCATCAGCCAGGGCAGAAAAACCTTCTGTTTGCCGATTAACATATTCAACGTTGAATAAACCTTCTTCCACGATAGTCCTGGTTATACTGTTGAGCAATGCCGGATCGCTGCCTGGACTCGGGCGCAGCCATTGATGAGCAAAAAAAGCGAGCTTCGTCTTGCGGGGTTCGACCAGAATTAATTTTGCCTGGCGGTATTTAACCGCGCGCTTAATAGCATATCCTACCCGGGGGGCAGTCACGGGTGGATCCGCCCCTACAACCAGTATTAGCTCCGCCTCTTCGAGTGCTTCCAGCAAATTGGTGGTATTTAAGAGCCCGGTGGTATGCCGCAAACCTACCCGGGTGGCCAAATTATAAAGACTGCTGCCGTTATCAATATTATTTGTCCCCAGTACCGTCCTGGCAAATTTCTGCAAAAGATAATTCTCTTCATTAGTGCACTTGGAGGAACCGTAGACCGCCAGGGCATCCGGACCATACTGCTCTTTTGCCCGTTTTAAGCCGGAACTTGCTGCTTTTAAAGCATCTTCCCAGGAAACCTCCCGAAAAGCGCCGTTTTCCTTCACAAGGGGTTTGGTCAATCTCTCCTGGCTGTGGATATAATCATAGCCATAACTCCCTCGGATACAAAGCGCTCCCCGGTTGGGAATATTCACCCGGCCGGGGAGCGCCCGAACTACCTGATTATCTTTAATTTCAAGGGTGATGGGGCATCCACATCCGCAAAAAGAGCATGTGCTCTGGACAGATAACCTGGTGGTACCCCGGTACGGTTTTACCCTTTCTGTCAGTGCTCCTGTAGGACACAATGCAACACACATCCCGCAAAAAGTGCACTCTGAACGTTCAAGTGGGGCATCGTCAAAGGTGGCCGGCTTGGTCGCAAATCCTCGCTGGTAATAACCGATAGCTCCTTCAACAACAATCTCCTGGCAGGCCCGGATGCACTTGCCGCATAAAATACATTTTGCCGTGTCCCTGGTTATAAAGGGGTTTAATTCCTCTACCGCGGCAAGTTGAGGAATTTTTTCCAGCTCATTAAAACCTAGACCCAGATCAGTGGCAATCTGCTGCAAATGGCAGCGGTTACCTTTATCACAGATCAGACAGGCATCAGGATGGCTGGCCAGTAAAAGCTTAACTATGTTTTTACGATGCTGTAGCACCCTGGGAGAATTGGTGTTGATAACCATCCCTGGAGCCACTGTGCTGACACAAGATGCCAGCAAAGCACCGGTTTCCTCATTTTCCACCAAGCAGAGCCGGCAGGCCCCTACAGACTGCAGATTCGGATCATGACAGATAGTAGGGATTTCTATACCCGATTCTTGAGCAATTTCCAAAATAGTCATATCGGCATGGCCACTAACCACTCGCTGATTAAGGGTGATAGTTACAGGTTGCAATCAACATCATCCTTTCCCTCTTAACTACAATGTAGGCTGGATATAAATACGATTCTGACTGCATAACCTGGTGTTTAAATGTCTAATTCGTGTATTTCTGCTCAACACCCGGCTGTTCTCCCCGTTCCGCAGCCCTGACTGCATCTAATAAATGAGCGCTTACACTTTTCTTTGAAATAAATCCAACGGCTCCGGCTTCACTGCCGGCTGACATATTCTGCTCATCATCGTACTGGCTGAGCATCAAAACCCTGATTCCTTCCTTGCAACGGCTGCAAATCTGCCTGGTTGCTTCAATACCGTCTATTTCAGGCATAACTATATCCATCAGTACAACATCAGGTAACAGTTCCAGAGCCTTATCTACCGCTTCTGCTCCATTGGTTGCTTCTCCCACAATGTACATATCCTTTTGCAAATTCAGTAAAGTGCGGATGCCTTCCCTGACCATGGCATGATCATCGGCTATCAGGACCTTAATTTCAGCTTTTTCTAAATCCATTTGTTTCCAGATCGCGCTTGCCAGGATAGCTGGCTTTAGCGGTTTACAATAATACTCCGCTGCGTCTATGCGCATTCCCTCATCTCTCCGCCAGCCCCTGGTCAGGTGCTTTTCAGGAGTTGCGTCGAGCACAATCTGGGGAACATCTTTTAAAGCCGGGCTCTGTTTGAGCCAGTGGTGCAGCTTGAATGCATCGCCACGAGGCATAATAGTGCCCAAGAGAACCAGGTCTGGCCTGTGGGAAATCACTAAGTGCCGGGCTTTATCCATATTACAAGCAACCAGTACTTCACAACCCACATCCTGTAATTCTTCCTGCAGAGAGGTACAAAATTGAATTTCTTCGTCAACCACCAGGACTATTTTTTTCTTATCCATTGGTTACTCCTCCTTTCCCGGTGCTAATTTAACCGGCTTTTCTTAATATTAAGGCATGTTAGACATTTTGTCTTGAAGCGTTTCCCCTGGATTCGGATCGAGGGAAACACCCTATTTTTCATAATTTATTCTCTTGTTATTGTCCGGAAATATCCTTGTCATGAACACCAGCACTTCGATTCATGTCTGTTTGACGGTATATTCTTTAAAATTGGCGCCATTAATAGCAAGTTGCCAGTCAACATTCCCGCTGTTTAAATTTCTATCATTAACCCAGGTTGTTGTTTCACTGCTTATCTTTTCGCGGCCTAAAGGTGCGGCAATCTTCCATAAACCTCATAAATATAAGTAAATCGCAGTACCGATAAGAATTTGCTCAATTGAACCTTGATAATGCCGTTGATAATGCCGCTTTTTTAGCAAACTCACCTTAAATAAAAAAACCACTAACGTGGTTTTTAACCGGCACAACTGATACAACAGCTACAACAGCAAGGTAGCGTTTAAATTAAATTTTTACTATACCTTTGCGCATGGCATACTTAACTAGTTCTACACGGTTACGCAAATCCAGCTTGGCCATGAGCCTCGTTTTATGACCCTCCACAGTTTTTGGACTTAATACTAAAAGGCCGGCTATTTCGCGCGTGGTGTATCCTTCCGCCAGTAATTTAAGGATTTCCCGCTCACGATTGGTTAGCTGGGCATAGGGATCCCGGTTTCTTCTATCCGCGGATTCATACCGGAAATCATCAACCAGGTACCTGGCCACCTGGGGGGATAAAAAAGAATCGCCCCGATGCACAGCGCGAATGCCTCTAACCAGTTCTGAAGAAACAGTGGACTTATCGATAAATCCCACCGCCCCCGCTTCAACGACTTCAAATACGTGTTCTCTATCGTCATACTGGGTTAGCACCAGCACTTTTACCGCCGGATAGTCTTTACAAATATATCGGGTCGCTTCCAAACCGTCCATAATCGGCATAATAATGTCCATTAAAACTACATCAGGGCTGAGCTTTTTCACCATCTCCAGGGCTTCTTTTCCGTTTGCAGCCTCGCCCAGGACCTCGGTTTCAGGAGAAAGCTCCAGCAGCGCACTTATACCCTCACGCACTATGGTATGGTCATCAACCACCAATAACTTGATTTTTTCCACCGGCTTCCCACCGTTCTTCAGAGTTATCTATCATCATAATTACCGCTGGCAGATAGAACAAAAGAGCATGGCCTTGCCATTTAATCCTCTTTAACGGTTGCTTTTCCTGACAGAGGGAAAAATGCCTTTACAGTAGTCCCTTTCCCCGGCTGAGTCTGCACGTTACATGTCGCTCCGATCAGGGTCATTCTTTCCTTCATATGTAAAAGGCCATACCCCCGGCCCCTTTCTCTCATTTCAGTAAGCTTCTCAATCTCAAAACCTTTACCGTCATCACTTACGCTTAAGACAAGGTTGTCATCCTGCTGCTTTAAAAAAATCACGATGTTTTCTGCCTCAGAATGCTGGATAATATTTCCTACCGCGCCCTGGACCAGGCGGAACAGGCTGAGTTCTTCCTCCGGTAAAAGGTGCTTCTCAATAGGTTCCATGTCAAAATGGACTTTAATCCCCTGTGAAACTACGATGGAATTAACATACTGACGTATGGCGGCAACAAGACCCAGGGTATCCAGTTGAGTAGGCCGAAGATCGGCTATAATCCTGCTGACTTCGGTATGGATCTGAACAGTAAAACTGTGACTTTTCTTTAAAATATCCATGAATTGCCGGTCTTGAATATCCTTACCTTCCGCCATTTCGATAAGAGCCTGTAAATTAAGAGCCAGACCCGCCAGTATTTGACTTGTTTCATCATGTAAATCACGTGCTATTTTTTTTCGCTCCTTTTCCTGAGCAACAATAACCCGGCGCGCCAACTGCCGGTACCTTTCTCTGCCTCTTCGCAGTCTTTCATTAAGTCTTGACTGTTCAACAGCAGTGCCAAGCTGATCTCCGATAGACTTGCACATGTATATATCTCTCTGGGAAAAAGTGCGGGGTTTGTCACTGGTAATATTCATTACTCCCAGCACCTTTTCGTTAGCTTTTAAAGGCACACTGACAAATGCCCTGAGGCCTTCCAGGCTTATTAAGTCAGGACGGGTCGCATTATGCTCGGCAGAAATGTCATCAACCAGGATAGCTTTGCCACTCTGCGCCACTTTACCGGCAATTCCTTGACCTGTCTTCATAAACATCTCTTCCGAATAACGTTCGGATAATCCGCTGGTAACCCGGTAAGAAAGAAAGCCGCTTTCTTCGTCTAATAACATGACTCCTCCGGCTTTGCCGTCTAATGATTTAAGTGCAGTATCCAACCCGATGCTTAGAATGGCATCGAGATTCCCCAGTCCGCTTATTGCCGCCGAAACACGGCTGATAGCAATTATAAAGTTGTCTTCCTCTTCTTCACTAGTGCCTTCAATATGAACCGCATCATCTTCAGCTTCTTTTTTTGCCATTTTAACAGTAATTTCTTCTTTTCCCCGCTCCATGTGTACCCGTCCTTTCATTCCAGTCTTTTCATTCCAGTCTTTTCATTCCAGTCTTTTCATTCCAGTATGATGAAAAAACAACATGCTGTTTTTTGTAAGATTCTTATCAGGCCGGTTTGAGCTTATATCCAAGTTAATTAAGAAAATAATTGGCTCTGCGGTAATAAAGATAGGAGATGTGGTTGGAAATTCGTGACGGTATTAAAGGTCTACATTAACATTTGCGGTATCTGCCTTTATTTGAAGCAATTATAACAATTTTCTGCTATCAATGTCAACTTCATTAGTTTGACTTGCCCGGAGGTTGATGTTATTATTGTTACATGCAAAGTTGTCAAGCGCCCGTGGTGAAAGGGATATCACGCAGGCCTCCGGAGCCTGAAGTCGGGGTTCGAATCCCTGCGGGCGTACCATATTGAGGGGCAGCCATCTTCCGGTTGCTCTTATTTTTTTTATAAAAAGGAGAACTATACTATGCCCAAAGTAAAATTTGTTCCCCAAAATAAAGAAATTAAAGTTAACGCCGGAACAAACTTGCTCAAAGCAGCCGATGAAGCCGGGCTCTATATTGAAGGCGACTGCGCCGGAAAAGGAACCTGCGGCAAATGCCGGGTAAGAATTGTTGAGGGTGATACCGGCGAACCGACTAAAGCTGAAAAGAAGCACCTTTCAGCCGGCGAACTGGAAGCCGGGTGGGCGCTTTCCTGCCAGAGAAAAATTAAGCAAGACAGCATTATTGAAGTACCGATGCAAAAAGAAGCCCACCTCCGTAAAACGACCCTGGCCGGAGGGGTAGAAAATTTAGAGGCTGAACCGACGGTTGAAAAAGTAGCCGTCAAACTTAGCCGACCGGCTGTTAAAGATCAGACTGCCGATTTAGAACGCCTGCTTGATCATTTAAAACGTCCGCAGCTTTCGGTTAAACTGCGAGAACTGTCCGGTTTTCCCGGAATGCTGCGTGATAACGCTTACTCTGTGACAACGGCGATTACAGGCAACAGAATTATCTCTATTGAACCGGGTGATACAAGCGATCAGCTCTACGGAATCGCTTTTGACATTGGAACTACGACAATCATGGGTTCGCTGCTTGATCTTAATAACGCCGCGGTAATTGCTGTAGCAGCAGCGACCAATCCGCAGAATATTTACGGCGCCGATGTTATATCCCGAATCAATCACGCTTCACAAGGCAAAGAAGAACTAAAACAGCTCCAGGATAAGGTACTTGACTCGGCTAATAATATTATCAAAGATTTGCTGAAACAAACAAAAGTGGCCCGGGACCGGGTTTATGAAGTAGTTGCCGTTGGTAATACAACAATGAGCCACCTGTTCATGGGCATAGATCCGACCTACCTGGCTCCGGCTCCCTTCATCCCGGCCTACAGCCGGGCCCTGCAAGTGGAAGTTTCCGAGTTGGGCCTGGAAATCAATCCTGCCGGACGGGTTACATTTTTACCCAACATTGCAGGGTATGTCGGTTCAGATACTGTGGGAGTTATCGTGGCTACCGAGATGGACCAGCGCAAAGATAATTGCGCGGCAATCGACATTGGCACCAACGGCGAACTGGTCCTGGCCGCAAACGGCAGACTGATGGCCTGTTCAACTGCAGCCGGTCCGGCCTTTGAAGGAGCCCAGATCAAACAGGGGATGCGGGCAGCCGCAGGGGCAATTGAATCGGTCAGTTATGTCGATAACGAAATTCAAGTGGGCACTATTGATGATCTGCCGGCAAGCGGTATTTGCGGCTCAGGTTTGATCGATGCAGCCGCTGCTTTAATCGATGCGGGCCTGATTGAGGCAACCGGCCGTTTTGTTAACCCCGCGGAAAACCCGGAAAAAGTCCCCGCCCATTTTAAAGACAGGTTGAAACGTTCCCAGGGTGGCTTGGAATTTATCCTTGTGCCCGGCAGGGACTCTGAAACCGGGGAAGATATTGTCCTCAGCCAGGGCGATCTGCGCGAACTACAGCTGGCCAAGGGGGCAATTTACGCCGGGCTGATGATCCTGCTTAAAGAAGCGGGAATCAGTGAAAACGATCTCGACGAGGTACTTTTGGCCGGTGCTTTCGGTAACTATGTACGCAAAGAAAGCGCCCTGACCATCGGCCTGCTGCCGCAGCTGCCGCCGGAAAAAATTGTTGCCGTCGGCAATGCAGCAGGTGACGGATCAAAAATGGCCCTCGCATCAGAAACCATACGAAATAGAGCGCTGGCCCTCCCTGAAAAGGTCGAACACCTGGAACTGTCAACCCGTTCCGACTTCCAAGATATTTTTGTCGATGCCCTTAAATTCCGGTAGGTCATTATCCATTATTAAACGGTTATGCTAAAAACACGCAGCTCACAGACTGCCTGCTGCAAAAAAATGCTGGATTTCACCATAACCACGATGGCCGCATACCGGAACCTGACTGTTCTCCGGAAAAGCGGGCTCGCCTTACCGCCGGCAAGCTGTCCGGCCGGGGCGGCACAAGCATCTTAAATACCGCGATTGCATTATTTAAATTATATACCGGCAGCAGCATATTAAAGCAAATAATCAATTTCCGACTGCTCATAAAGCGAAGGAATTATTTCATTAATCACCTGCGGTATTTTTTCTTCAGTCATGGCTTCCACGACCTGGTCCTTGACATCTTCGAATTGAACTTCCTCTTCTTCGACGCGATCAAGGACTTCAATAATGTGATATCCGTACTCGGTAGCGACCGGCCCGCTTAAATCACCGATTTCAAGGGAAAAAGCGGCTTCTTCAAATTCCTCAACCATTCTTCCCCGGCCAAAAAAGCCGAGATATCCTCCGTCATCTTTATTAGACATATCGATCGAATATTCCCGGGCTAAATCTGAGAAATCTACGCCTTCTTCAAGCAAACCAACAACTTCTTGCGCCTCAGCTTCGTCTTCCACCAGGATATGTCTTGCTTCTATTTCCTCCGGTTGATCATAAAGAAAGCGCTGCTCTGCGAAATACTTTTCCACATCTTCTTCTGTAAAATCGACCTGCTCCAAGGCTATTTCGGCAGCCAGGAGATTTAAGCGGGCATCTTCGCGGAAAGCTTCAAGGCTGATCCCGTATTGTTCAAGGACCATAAGGAATTCTTCTTCTTCGCCCTGAAAACTTTCTTCGATAATCGTATCGATCTCCTCATCCACTTCTTCTTCACTAACCGTAATCCCGATGCGGTTTGCTTCTTGAAAAATTAACTGCCTGGTAATTAATTGATCGAGAATTTCCGATCCATTCTGGAGGTACATTGCGTCAAAAAGTTCTTGCTTGGTAATCGGATCACCGTTAACCACTGCTGCTACCCGGTCGTTCTGCGGCGTTTGCGGCAGGATTACCAGGCCCATAATGGCCACTGCAGCCAAAAGCACAGCTATCACCGGTAAAAGCAGCCGGGGATTGTTAGCCAATCCTTTCAAACGCTCAACAAAAAACACCTGCTTTTCATCATCCATATTCATTTCCCTCTTTTCTCTTCTTTATGGAATTATTTTATTCATTGGGAATTCAAGAATCCCTTCGGCTCCGGCTTCCTGTAATTCACAAATTAAAGTCCGCACTTTCTTTTCCTCGACAACGCTTTCCACAGCTACCCATTGATCGGCGCAAAGGTTGGAGATAGTCGGTTTGCGCAGAGCCGGAAGCAGTTCGATCACCTTGTCCAGTTTGCTGCTGTGCACGTTCATTTTAAGCATGACCTTTTGTTCCGCCAGCAGGGCCCCCTGCAGGAGGGTGACCATGCGCTCAACTTTTTTCTT
Organism: Syntrophomonadaceae bacterium; assembly: GCA_007130825.1. GTDB lineage: Bacteria > Bacillota > Dethiobacteria > DTU022 > DTU022 > B1SED10-74M. The sequence continues at coordinate 8,953 of SLRT01000052.1, forward strand.
TTTCCAGGGATCATCCCAGCTGTTGTGGTTCATGATCACCCGGGGTGTGGAAACAAGGATGGTTTCAATAATCCTCAGCTGGTTTGCTTTCAGCGAACGGCCGGTTTCGGTTAATTCAGCAATCGCATCCGCCAGCAGCGGCGGTTTAACTTCTGTTGCTCCCCAGGAAAATGAAACAGAAGCGTTGACCCCTTTTCCTTTCAGGTAACGCCGGGTAGACTCGACCAACTCGGTGGCAATACGTTTCCCTTCCAAATCTTCAACCTGGTAAATATCTGAATCATTGGGTACAGCCAAAACAAGGCGTACCGGCCGCAAACCGCGCTTGGAATAATTTAAATCGGTCAGTTCTTTAACATCGGCTGCGGTTTCGGTAATCCAATCCTTCCCGGTCAGACCAACATCGAGAACCTGTTCTTCAACATATTTGGGGATCTCCTGGGCCCGCATTAATACGCATTCAATTTCATCATCGTCGATATAAGGATAATAAGAACGCTCACCAATCTGGATATTAAAGCCCGCTTTCTTAAATATTTCCAGGGTGGTATTCTGCAGGCTTCCGGCCGGCAGACCCAATTTTATTTTATTCATCATTTTCACCTCTTCTGCTTGTTGTAAATGTTCTGCCACATATCAAATCAGATCAAGGCCAAAGCATCTTTATCTATGTGGCATCTATGTGGCGTAAAGTAAACCCTGGTTCCGTAACAAGTAGTAATAAGGTAGCATGTTCACAATCAACTGTCAACGCAATCATGAGCGTAACTCAGAAATATTATTATGATTAAGATATTTCCCGGCTTGCTGAGTATAAGGAAACTAAACCGAAGCACAACCCACTCTCCTTCGAGAATAATCCTGCAGGATTATAGAAAGGATTAAGCGAAATGTTCAGCAGCTGTTTTATTAGGGGGGTATGAAATGTCACAGAACGGACAAAGACCCTGGTGCACAAATCTAATCACATGAGAAAAAATGCAGGCCCGGGTAATCAAAACTTTAACCTTTTCCGGTTAAAAATAATAACGCAAGCTTTGAAAATCATACCGGAAAAGCGTTTAAAGCCTTTACCATGATAAAAAGGCAAATAAATCTTGTGCCGCCGGTCCAAATATGAGAGAATAATAACATTCATTTTAAAAGCAGTTTTCATCGCAGTGAAGGTGTGTGATCTCAATGTCCTTGATTGTCAAGAAATACGGCGGGACTTCCGTTGCCTCCCTGGACCATATTCGCCGGGTAGCATGCTCTGTAGCATCCGCCAGGGATAATGGTGAACAGGTGATTATAGTTGTCTCAGCTATGGGCGGGGAAACCGACCGGCTTTTGCAGTTATCGGCAGAAATTACTCCCATTCCTTCTGAACGAGAACAGGATGCTTTGCTATCCACCGGGGAACAAGCATGTGCGGCCCTGATGGCTATAACCCTGGAAAGCATTGGCCAACGGGCTAAATCATTCACCGGTATTCAACTGCCCCTGGTTACCGATAACAAGCATACCAAAGCCCGCATTCTTGAACTGCCAACCGATCTTCTTCGAAAAACTTTTGAGACAGGCTTTATACCCGTCATAGCAGGTTTCCAGGGAGTATCCGAAGACGGCAGTATTACCACCCTCGGGCGCGGAGGCTCTGATACTACAGCTGTTGCCCTGGCCGCAGCCTTAAAAGCCGACTGCTGCGAAATATATACTGATGTTGACGGAGTATATACCGCAGATCCGAACGTATGCCCCCGGGCCCGCCATATAAACATAATATCGTACCCTGAAATGCTGGAACTGGCCGGGTTGGGCGCTAAAGTAATGCATGTTCGCGCGGTTGAACTTGCTCAAAAATACCAGGTCCCGCTTGTCGTTAAATCATCTTTTAATGGAGAAAGGCAAACCTGGATAATCAACGAGGAGGACGTTATGGAAAATTATATTATCAAAGGCGTTACTCTGGAAAAGAACGTATCCAAGATCTCGTTAATACGCATTCCCGATCGCCCGGGTATTGCTTACAAGATTCTGTCTCCGCTTGCTGATGCCGCTATTAATGTCGATATGATCATTCAGAATGTGAGTATCGACGGGTATACCGATCTTACCTTTACCATACCTACCACCGATTTAAATAAAGCAACCGATCTGATCAACCAGGTGGCTCGAGAAATAGATGCACTGGAAGTACAGGCCGCCAACAATATTGTTAAAATTTCAGCGGTTGGAATCGGCATTAAAACCAACCCTGGCGTCGCCGCGCAGATGTTTAAAGCGCTCGCCGCAGAAAATATCAATATCGAAATGATCAGCACATCGGAGTACCGCATATCCTGTGTTATCGAAGAAAAGTATGGAGAACTTGCGGTCAGAGCAGTGCATCATTCATTTGGTCTTGATCATAATAAGGAAACTTCCGATCAAGAATAAATAAAATTCGCTTGCGGATCTCCGGCGGGAATCCTCGGGGTCTATCGGCCCCGAGATAAAAGTCTAAAAAACTCTGGGGTCTGTTAACCCGGTGAGGATGTCACTAAAGCATACCCAAACACATAAGGAGAGCAAAAAGCAAGATGGTTAACGATCAATTCAAGCGCTTATGGGCCGGGTTTTGGCAGATCTCCGACCCCAAAATATGGGTTGCTTCCACTATCCCGATGGCTGTTGGCGCAACCATCGCTTATGCCCAACAGGGAAATTTCAGCTGGGGCTGGTTTTTAATCGGAGTGGCTGCAATATATTTGCTGGAGATAGGGAAAAATGCAATAAACGAATATATTGATTACCTCAGCGGGGTTGACCGATTTGTTACAGCCGATAAAAGAACCCCTTTCAGCGGCGGGAAAAAAACTATTATCGACGGAAAACTGACCTTAAACGAAAATTTGGCCATTGGGGGTTTAACTATCGGGGCCGGTTGTTTGCTTGGCCTTTATGTGGTCCTGGCCAGGGAGTTCGCCGTGCTCTGGATCGGTTTGGCCGGGGTATTCTTCGCTCTTTTTTACAGCCTGCCCCCTTTTAAATTTTCTTACCGGGGAGTGGGCGAACTGGTTGTGGGGTTTACTTTTGGCCCGCTGATCACAACGGGAGCCTACCTGGTGCAAACTCATACCATAACCACCGAAGTAATCCTCGCTTCACTGCCACTCGGTTTTATAATCGCCAACGTGCTCTGGATCAACCAGTACCCCGACTATGAAGCCGACTTAAAAGGGGGCAAAATGAACGGGGTAGTCCGTCTCGGCAAAGAAAAAGGGGTAACTGTCTATGCCCTATTATTTGGACTGGCCTACCTGTTTTTGTTGACCCTGACAGTGTTCAGCAGAAATCCTTTGTGGCTTTTGCCATTTTTAAGTCTCCCCCTGGCAATAAGGGCGGTGAAAGTGGCCCGGGACCACTTTAATGATATCCCCCGGCTAATCGAAGCAAACACCAAGACAATACAAATCTACCAGCTTACCGGCCTGACCATGATTGCCGCCGCTTTACTTTCACTAAAAGCGGGTTAGTGCCGCGGTATAATTATACTATTTGTATAATTATACCGCGGCTAAAATAGGACCATATCACCTTGAGATGCCCGGATTAGAAGTTCTTGTCGGTCTAAATCAGTTCCAATGTTATATTGCGGGGAGGTTTTTCCCAAAATGGGAAACAGCATTCTGCCGGTATTTTCAACCGCAAATTGGATCTTGTTATTTCTGGGTTTATATATGATTATCATCATTGCTATGGGACTCTTTTACAGCCGCCGCGTCTACGAAGCCGATGATCTTACCATTGCCGGGCGGCAGTTGAGTTTTGTATTCATGGTTCCTTCAATTATCGCCACCTGGATCTGTGCCGGTGCGATGATGGGAGCGGCCGGCTACGCTTTTCTCTTTGGCTTGCAGGGGGTTATTTTTGATCCCTGGGCGCCCGCACTGTGCATGGTCCTGATCGGCATCTTTTTCGCCTACCGCATGCGTAAAGCCAAATATACCACGATCACCGACTTCTTTAACCACCGCTATGGAAATTTAAGCGGCTTTCTTTACACAATTATCCAGATCCTTTCCGCCATGGCCTGGCTTGGCGGCCAATTAGTGGCCCTGGGCATTATTGTCTACCTGACCACAGGTTTCAACATGCAAATTGCCGTGATCATTTCCACCGTAGTGATCATTATCGTAACCGGTTTCGGTGGCCTCTGGGCCCTGTCCCGCATTGACACGATCGCTTTTATCCTGATTTTTATCGGTTTGCTGATCCTTTTACCTGCTACAATTGGCGAAGTCGGGGGCTTCGGTGAGTTAATGCAAAGGGCCGAAAACTGGGCTGAACTGCCAACCTGGTCGATGCGGATGGAAAGCGGAGCGGAAGGCTACCTCTGGTATACTGGAACACTTGGCATTTTGCTCTACATCTCGGCCTGGGCCTCCCTGTCCCTGGGCGATGTGCCAAGCCAGGTCCTGATGCAGCGCGCACTGGCCGCCAAGACAGAAAGAACCGCCGTAGCCGGTTTCCTGACCAGTGGAGTTTTATACCTGACCATCGGAATGATCCCGGTATTAATCGGCATTTCTGTTTTTACCACCGGTATGCTGGAAGGCATCCCTGTAACCGAAGCAGAAAACGTCCTTCCCTGGGCAGCTTATGCTTTTCTTTCTCCCATGGCCGGGGTGCTTTTCATCGTCACCCTGGCGGCGGCAATTATCAGCACATCAGGCAACAGCTCACTGATAATATCCACCCTGATCGGTCACAATCTCTTTCGTTATATCAAACCACAGGCCACGGCTGCCGAAGCATTAAAAGTAGTCAGGATTTCTGTCCCGATCGTCACCCTGCTGGCCATGGCTATTGCTCTATATTTTGAAACGGTCTATAAGCTGATAGTGCTTTCCGGGGGCATTCAACTGGCCACCATTTCCGGCGCTTATATAATTGGTTATTTTTGGACCAGGGCCAATGCGGCCGGGGCAGTCAGCTCCTTTTTTACCGGCCTGGTTTCCTGGATTGTAATCTACCAGTCGGTATTGCCGGCAACCATGCAAGCAAACATGGATGTCCTGATTGAAGGGGAAGTTTACATGGACTGGGCCAGGGACGATGCGATCTTTATTTCCCTGGTTCCCGCCGCAGTGATAAGTTTTTTAACCCTGATTGTCGTTTCTCTGCTGACCAGGAAAAAATACCCGCCCCGGCCAATGCGCACCAGGGACGGAGAAGATATGAGCAATATGCCCAAATTTTTCTGGTCCAGAGGAGCTTACAAAGATTAGATTAACACACTGCTGAAAATGAATATAATAAAGCCGGAGCAGCTGTTAATGATGCCCCGGCTTATTACTTCTGGACGACAATGCCTGACTTTAAAAAAGACTATTTGTTTTCCTGCAGAACCATCGGTTCATCACAACAAACCAGGGTTCCGACACCTTCTTCAACAACTTTAACTACATTGGTGCATACCTGGCAGGCATAAACCTGTTCTTTTTCTGTAGCCATCTTATTACCTCCCGATTAATTGACCATTCTTACCGGATCTTAAACAGCTAGCAGCATCCGCTATCACACTGCCCGCGGGGATTAGGATCACTAATTGAAAAACCTCCGCCCGGGCCATCGTGGAAATCAATCATTTTGCCGTTTAAATAACCGGCAATGTCTTTGTCAAAGACAAACTTGATCGATTCCTTTTCTTCCACAATATCCTTTTCTTCTTGAATCGACTCATCCAGAGTCAGACCGTACTTCGGCCCTCCTCAACCAACTCCACTTACATAAATACGCACATGTGCACTTTTTAATTCTTCTTCATGGGTCAAAACTTCCTTAATTTTTTCTTGTGCCGCACTGGTGACCTGCAACATTAGAATACCTCCTTCTTACCAATCAATTAATTTTCCTGTTGCAATATACAACATGCTAAAAGAGAACCCTGATTATTTCTGCTGCTTTTTCACTGGAAATGCGGTAAAATACCGCAGTTCCTTTACGTTCACAACTGATTATACCCATATCCCGCAGCCGTCCAAGGTGCTGGGAAACAGTCGACTGGGAAAGCTCCAGGCAGCCCTGCATGTAAGTTACATTACATTCTTCCCGCTTTATTAGCTCCCGAACAATACACAGCCGGACCGGATTAGAAAGCGCTTTCAATAAAGACGCTTTTTCCCTGATATCTTTTATATCCTCTGCTGTATACATCAAAAGGCTCCCTTCTGCAATTATCATTATATCATAATATTATAATTATGCAAGTAATAAATATAGCTCTCCCGCTAATCCATTCCAGCCTAAACATTTTCCTGTTCACTGGTAAGGGTAAATTCCCAGGCACAGTAACTATCTTCCGGATGTTCATCCGGTGGGCAGTAAATGCATTTGGTTTGTATCCGCGAATCAATGGTTCGAGCAAAGCCGGCATATTCAACCAACCCGACCGGCCGGCAGGGGAAGTCCGGCATTTTTTTGCGTCGGCGGGCGGCCTGAACCCGGCAATCATTCATACGGAAAACAAGCGTATTTTTATCCTGCTCAATTATTTCCTGTTTATTTATTACGCTGTAAAGCCTGTATTGCAGGGCTTCTCTGAGAGCTGAAAGGCCCCCTCCCGGTTCTAAATTCAAATATTCCATGATCCTGCGCGCTTCGATAACCGTAAATTGCTCCCAGGCTTCTGCATCAAGCCTGATTGCTTCTTCCATACCATAGGATTTCTCAACCTGTAGAAACCAGAGCCCGTCGTGGGCCAACCATCTTTTTGCAAAGTCTTTTAGTAGATATTCAAGTTGTTCCCTGCTTAGATCTTCCAACTCCACTTTAGTCCACCCTTTCTCAGTATAATTGCTCCAACTTATTTTTTCTTCGCCGCTGAAATACATGATCAACTCTGCTCATTTGATTAATAAGGGTTAATCATACTGTAAATTGATCTGATAAGCGCCTGGCCAGGCCAGTATCAGGTGATCTTTTCTTCTAAATGCCTATTAAGAGTTTAACTCATAATGCACAAATATAGCAACAATAATAGCGATGGGCCCTGCTAGTCTTTTCGTTGCTGGGCGATTATCTTCATAGCCTCTGCATTAGGGTTCATGTGAAGATATCCTGCTTTTTGATTCTCAGTATTTTAAACATAAAAATGCCCTCCTGTTGGTTTAAGAGAGCAAGCCCGGATATCACCGGATTAATTAAATATCTCAAATCTTGGGTAATTTTACAGATCTTTTTTTTGGAATATTTATGGCGGGAGTAGATGGGAATCGAACCCACCGCAGGGGGCTGCCCTGCCACTGGATTTGAAGTCCAGGAGCGCCACCAGGCCGCTAACTACTCCCATGAATATAACAATATTCCAGCCTTATCCAGTTTTGAAGCTTTTCAAGGTAACTGGATTCACTTATATAGATTACACTATCTATAGTCTTCCTGTCAAAAAAACA
>SLRT01000036.1 GCA_007130825.1 Syntrophomonadaceae bacterium
GATTATGGGCAGCTCTCCCACCAGAAACAGGATGAGCTGTTAATGGGGGCCAGGGTCGAACCCGGCGAAAAGAAGCGCAGTCCGCTCGATTTTGTGCTCTGGAAGCAAAAAAAAGAAGGCGAGCCGGCCTGGCAGAGCCCCTGGGGTGAAGGACGGCCGGGCTGGCATATAGAGTGTTCAGCTATGTCTATGTATTACATGGATGATACCCTCGATATTCATGCCGGGGGGACGGATTTGATTTTTCCCCACCATGAAAATGAAATTGCCCAGACCTGGGGGGCCGACAAACGCCCCCTGGCCCGCTACTGGATGCATGCCGGTTACCTTAATATCGAAGAACAAAAGATGTCAAAATCGCTGGGTAATGTACTCACCGTGCGCAACCTGCTCAAAGAACATGATCCTTTGGACCTGCGCTTCCTGATCTTGTCCGCCCACTACCGCAGCCCCCTTAATTTTAACGCTGAATTGGTTGCGCAAAGCCGGGCCGGGAGGCTGAGGATGCAGGAAATGCTTAACAACATGATCAGCGCTCTCGAAGAGGCCGGTGAATCGTCCGGCGGACACGAACAAAAGCTCCGGGCGGCCCTTGGGGAAGCACAAACCCGCTTTGTGGAGGCTATGGACGATGATTTTAACACTGCTGACGCACTGGGTGCGCTTTTCGACCTGGTCCGCAGCTGTAATATTTACCTGCAAGATGCCCACCCCTATAATCGTCAACTTCTTGAAGAGGTAATCCGGTTTTATCGTCAGGTCAATGACATTCTGGAGGTAGCAGATATCTCGGCGCCTGAAGCGTTGGATAAAGAAATAGCAGAAAAGATTGCCCGTCGGGATCAGGCTCGCGCAGAAAAAGATTTTGCTACCGCCGATCAAATTCGCGATGATCTGCTGGCCCGGGGAATCATCCTGGAAGATACTCCTCACGGCACCCGCTGGAAAAAAAGCAGGACAGGGACACAGTAAGGTTTAAAAATAAAGGCGAGAAATTACCGGGCATGTCAGAAAAATTTTGGTAAACGGGGTTGGTTAAATGGCCTATATCAGGGAAAGAACCATTGAAGCGGCATGGAGGATGGTGCTGTGGAACTGTGCCCGTTATGGTTATAGTTACCGCATTAATAAGGGCAGTTATGAGGGTCAGCTGCGCAAACAGCTCAACCATCTGACCGTGGTCATTGAAGAACCCTATACCCGGCCGCTTGCGGTCTGGCTGCCTGAGAACTGCGGTATCCCGGCGCCCACTTCGGAAGATAGAATCCAGGACTACTTTTATGATTACCTGGTAACCGACACCAAGGGGGAGATGGAAGACTACACCTACGGCCAGCATATTGCCCCGCAGCTGCCAAGGTTGATCGATCTGTTGAACGAATCAAGCGGGGCGACCAACCAGGCCTGCTTAAATATCGGCGGGGCTGAAAATATTCAGTTGGACGATCCCCCCTGTTTGCGGGTTATCGACCTGAAGGTTGTCGAGGGACGCCTGCACATGTCTATATTTTTTCGTTCCTGGGATATTTTTGTCGGCTTTCCGGAGAATTTGGGCGGACTGCAGCTTTTGAAAGAATATATACTGCTGCACCTTAAATTCCCGGTTGAAGACGGTTCGATTACCGCTTATTCTTCCGGGGCCCATATTTATGAACAATATTTTTCCCTGGTCAATATTTTAAATGCGCATAAATGCTGACAGCAGGATTAAGCGGGCGCGCGGGGACGGGAGTGTTGACGCAAACTATTAAACACCTGTTAAATCGTTCCGGTTTATTCTTAATTTTGAGGGCAAAACCCCGGCTTCCTGATCCTTGCCTTCTTTACCCGAGGTGGATTTAAATGAACGCAGAAAACCGGACTGCTGCAAACAGCAAATTAAACGGTCCGGGCAATTGTGATCGCGGCGGCAGCAAGGAAGAATTGGTTGCCGGCCGGCAGGCTGTTCTGGAAGCCCTGCGTCACAGCGGTCCGAAGCGGGTATTGTTGGCCGCAGGTTTAAAAGGGGCGGTGATCGATGAAATATATTTGCTGGCACAGCAAAAAAAGGTGCCGGTAAAGCGTCTTTCCCGGCCTGAGTTTGATCGGGCCGCCGGAGATATCTCCGCAAACCAGGGTGTGGCCGCCATTGTTCCTCCTTTTTGTTACAGTTCACTCAGCAGCTTGATCAGCCGGGCCCGGTCTTCTGCTAAACAGCCGTTTTTGATCATGCTCGACCACCTGGAAGACCCACAGAATTTAGGGGCGGTAATGCGAACGGCTGACGCCGCCGGGGTGCACGGGTTGATCATCCCGGATAAACGCGCCGCCGGGGTAACCGCAGCTGTGCGCAAAGTTGCCGCCGGGGCGGCCGAACGCCTGCCGGTGGCCATGGTCGGCAACTTGAACCGGGCCGCTGAACTGCTGAAAAAAGAAGGATTCTGGCTTTACGGCGCAGAGGCTGACGGCAGCCAGGAATACTACCGGGCCGACTACCGCCGGCCGCTGGTTCTGGTCATCGGTTCGGAAGGCAAAGGTCTTTCCCGGCTGCTGCGCAAGAACTGTGATCTGGTTTTAACCATTCCAATGGTAGGCAAGGGCGGTTCGCTAAACGTGGCCGCCGCCGCGGCGGTTTTGACTTATGCCGCCCTGGCTCAACGGGAGGGGTGGCTGACTTGATTGCTCCGGTCCTGATCGTTGATGGCTACAATATCATCGGGGCCTGGGAAGATCTGAAAGAAATGAAGAAAACCGATATGGGTAGTGCGCGCGAGCAGTTGATTACCCTCCTGGCCGGTTACCGGAGCTGGTGTTGGGAAAGGATTATCATTGTTTTTGACGGGCAGAGTTTTGCCTGGGAAGAGGTGGACGGCATTGAAATTGTTTTTACCGGCGGCAGGGAAACAGCGGATACTATGATCGAACGCCTGGCGGCCGGATTGGCGGCAAGGTATAATGTGGAGGTGGCCACATCGGACTTTGCCGAACACCGTGCTGCCTCGGCCGTGGGAGCGAAAGTTTTTTCTGCTGCGGCGCTAAAAGACTACCTGGTTGAGAAACGAAAAAGCTATCGCCGCATGACCGGCTCTAAAAAAAAGGAAGGGTTGATGCTTAACGATATTTTAAACAAAGCGGTGCTCGACAGCCTGGAAAAGATGCGCCGTCAGTCCTAACCTGGAAGAGCCGGTTCCATCAAAGTTGAGCTTGGAAATGGCACCTCTCAAATGCCCAATCAACCGGCCTTTGCCGGATCGCTAAAAAAATCCTGCCACCAAATGCGCAGCATTTCATAACCAAGGGCCTGAGGGGCACTGAAATCAGCGAATGGCGGTTATTTTAAAATGCTTGACCATAGAAGGGCTTTGAGTTATAATTACGTCGGTAGTCTGCAGCGTTCCCACCATAAGATATCCAAACGGAGGCGATAGGGTTGAGCTTCTTGGCTCATGAGGTTAAGATTACTTACCAGGGCGACCCGGAACTGGAAATTCGCAGTGATGAAGATATTGTTATGGAAGCCAAAGGCGGCGATATAGTCGCTCTGGAGTTTTTGATTAATAAATACAAAAACTTTGTGAAAGCAAAAGCAAGATCATATTTTTTAATAGGTGCCGATCGGGAAGATATCATCCAGGAAGGCATGATCGGACTGTATAAGGCGATACGTGATTTCAGGGGAGACAAACTCTCTTCCTTCCGTGCTTTTGCCGAACTCTGTATTACCCGGCAAATAATCACCGCCATCAAAACGGCTACCCGGCAGAAGCATATCCCTTTGAATTCCTACGTATCGCTGAACAAACCGATTTATGATGAGGATTCCGATCGCACCCTGCTCGATATCCTGGCCGGGAGCAAGATTACCGACCCGGAAGAGCTGATGATTAACCGAGAGGAATATAATGATATTGAGTTTAAAATGGGTGAAATTTTAAGTGAGTTAGAATGGAAAGTGCTCACCCTTTATCTTGAAGGCAAATCTTACCAGGAAATAGCCGTTGATTTGAAACGGCACGTCAAATCGATCGACAATGCACTGCAGAGGGTGAAGCGTAAACTGGAGCGCTACCTGGAGGTGCGTAAGTCTTAACAATAATTAATACCGGATGCAGGCTTTGTTTTTGATCCATACCGGTTATTATATTATTATGTTTGCGGTTCAATAAAAAGCTTTATCATGCGGTTGACTTTTATTTACTGCCAGTGTATAATCATTATCGCTTAAGAGCGAGGTTAATCGCTTAAGAGCGGGTGTAGCTCAATGGCAGAGCCCTAGCTTCCCAAGCTAGCAGCGTGGGTTCGATTCCCATCACCCGCTCCAGCAACGACGCGGGGTGGAGCAGTCTGGTAGCTCGTCGGGCTCATAACCCGGAGGTCGCAGGTTCAAATCCTGCCCCCGCAACCATAATAAGGAAATCGCAAACTGCGGTTTCCTTAATAAATGAAACAATGAATTACATGCTCACGTAGCTCAGGCGGTAGAGCGTGTCCTTGGTAAGGACAAGGTCACCGGTTCGAGTCCGGTCGTGAGCTCCAGAGGCGGCGTAGCTCAGTTGGCAAGAGCACGCGGTTCATACC
>SLRT01000024.1 GCA_007130825.1 Syntrophomonadaceae bacterium
AAAGCGCTGCATTTAATCGATGAATTTCCAATCTAAGGCAGACAATTAAGAATTAAAATTTGAGGTGCCGTTAATATGTTGCTTAAAATAAAAAAGCTGATTCATTGTCCAATAATATACTTTTTTTTAGCCCTTTTAATGCTCTGCCCAGCGACAGCCCCGGTGTCTGGCGAGTCTGTTCAGGATGGCACAGAATTCCGTAAAGCACCACTTAGTTCTTATTTTGTGGATCATATGGAATACCGGGATAACGGTGATATCTCGCTTTTCAGGGAAGAAAGCCGCCCCCAGGGTTTTATTCCTTCGCCGTTAAAGCCATACACTGCTGAAGAGGAAAGAGTTTTTATATTTTTTGCCCAACCGTTTTCTTTTGATTTGCGCGAGGAAGACAAGCTTACCCCTGTGCGCAATCAGTTTTCGGAAGGTAGTTGCTGGTGTTTTGCCACTTACGGTTCACTGGAGTCTTACTTGATGCCGGGAGCGGCCTATAATTTTTCTGAAAACAACATGATGCACAATCATGGGTTTGACTTAGGTTCCGGGGGTGGCAACCAATTTATGTCCATGGCCTACCTTGCCCGCTGGAGCGGCCCGGTGCTTGAAACAGACGATCCCTACGGTTCGCCGGCTTCAACCGGCCTCCAGCCGGTGCGACATGTTCAAAACGTCGAGTTTATCCCCAAAAATAAAGCTCAGATCAAGCAAGTCCTGCTCAATGACGGGGCCGTCTTTATGGCCATGCGCTGGAGTGATTTTTCTTTTAACAGTAACACTAATGCTTACTACTACAGGGGGCCTTTTCGCGAGAACCATGCTGTAACCATAGTTGGCTGGGATGACAACTACAGCAAAAACAATTTCAACAGTCAACCTTCTGAAGATGGAGCCTGGATTATAAGAAACAGCTGGGGAACCGGATTCGGTGACAACGGTTACTTCTATATGTCGTACGAGGACACCCATGCTCTTTCCAACGCTACCGCTTTCCATAATGCTGAGCCAACCGACAACTACAGCCGCATATACCAGTACGATTACCTCGGATGGGTGCACAATACTTATATAAGCGGCTATGACACCCTGTACGGGGCGAACATATTCACAGCAGCTGCAGATGAAAACCTGGCTGCTGTAAGCACTTACAAGTATTATCCTTATACCGATTACCAGGTTAAAGTTTACACCGGTGTTGATGATGATGATCCGCGCAGCGGTAACCTGCGCCTGACCCAAAGCGGCATACTGGCCCGGGCTGGTTACCATACAATTACCCTCGATAACCATGTGCCTTTGAGTGCCGGGCAGGATTTTTCGATTGTTGTTGAGTATAATTCGCCGGCTGGAAATAACGCTCATATCCCAATTGAAATGGTAATAGGCGGTTACAGCAGTGGAGCAACAGCCAGCCCCGGCGAAAGTTTTCTCAGCAGAGATGGAAGTGAATGGATTTATGCCACAGAGGTTAATGAATCTTGGAATGTTTGCATCAAGGCCTTTACCACCGGCGACGAAGCTGATCCGGAACCGGAACCCGATCCGGAACCGGAACCCGATCCGGAACCTGAACCGGATCCCGAGCCTGATCCGGAACCGGAACCCGAACCGGAGCCTGAGCCAGAGCCGGAACCGGAACCCGATCCGGAACCTGACCCGGAACCGGAGCCAGACCCTGAACCGGATCCGGACACGGAACCAGAGCCGGAGCCCGATCCCGAACCTGAGCCCGACCCGGAGCCTGAGCCCGACCCCGATCCGGAATCTATTCCCGATCCTGAACCAAAACCTGATCCGGAACCGGAGCCTGACCCGGAACCGGAGCCTGAACCCGAACCGGAACCGGCACCGGTATCTCCTGCACCGTCTACACCAAATCCTCCAGCGGTGGTTTCAGCTCTTTCACCAACCGGGAATGCCAATGAGGGCGGCAGCGAAATCAATTTTAGCTGGAATGCAGTTAGGAGGGCAACTGCATATCAAATCCAGGTCAGGGAGGTTTCCGGTAACGCCATCTTCAAAGATGTGGAACTGGGTGATGTTACCTCCACTACGCTGAAAGGTTTCCCGGATGACGGCACTGAATTTAAATGGCGGGTACGGGCAGAAAATACTGGCGGTTACGGTGCCTGGTCCGATTACATGTTTTTCCAGAACGGAAACAAACCGGTTATTCTCTACGGTGATGTTACCGGCAACAGCCAGGTTGATGTAAATGACGTGGTTAGGGTGATGCGTTTTGTGCTGGCCCTGGAAATTTTGGACGATGAGCAGGCTGCCAGGAGCGATGTTAACGGCGACGGCAGAATTGATATTCATGATGTGACTTTGATCATGCAGAAAACGCTGGGCTTGATTGATGAATTCCCTGTAGACCAGGGGCAGTAGGGGTAAAAAAAGAACCGAACCAGGCCGGAACAGTTTTTCAGCTTCATGGCTTGGAAGGCTCTTACCATTTAGATGTTCTTTTTTGCAGGTACTTCCATGGCTGCGCCGCACGTGTCAGGTGTGGCCGGGTTGATGTTTTCTGCTGGTATTGATCAGAGAGATGTGCGCGATATCCTGCATAGGACCAGTATGGACCACCGGGGCTTTGGCTTACAGGGAACTGCGGGCGCATGTTTTGAAACATTTGAATTAATTCAGGTTGGGATATAGAAAGGGCGATTCAAGGTTTACTGAACCGCCCCGTTTTGATTTTTCAGGCCCTGGTACAGGGTATCCCTGGCTTACTGGTAATCCGGGCGCTGGGCCCACCGGCCCATGTTGTTCATAATTACTTCCGGGTGTTCGAATACTTCTGTAAACAACTTGTGGTAGTAGCATTCTTCCAGCGAACGAAAGTGCACTGCGGGGTATTGTTCCCGGTGTTTTTGGGCATCTTTCAGGCTGAATTTAGCTGCTATGGCCTGTTCGATAAAGTCGATGATCCCGCTTCCTTCGTCGAACTGTTCTTTCTTGCGCCAGGTTATTTCATCGGGGAGCAGGTCTTCCACCGCTTTGCGCAGGATCCATTTTTCCACCGGCGGATTTCCACGGAGCTTGTATTCAGCGGGGATGCTTAAGCCCACCTCGATCGCTTCTTTGTCCAGGAAAGGAACCCTTGCTTCAATGGAATGGGCCATGGTCAGGCGGTCCACCCGCTGTAAGTTAATGTTGTGCAGGGTCGATACAGAGCGCCTCATTTCAGACTGCAGGACCGGATCGTTTCCGGTGAAAGCTTTGAAATAACCGTACCCGGCAAATAGTTCGTCGGCGCCCTCGCCGCTTAAAACCACCTTGACATGCTCTTTGGCCAGCCGGGCGGTGAAAAAGGTGGGGATAGCGCTTCTGACCAGGTCCTGGTCAAAGGATTCCAGGTAATAGATGATTTCGGGAAGTTTATCCATGACTTCTTCAACCGTTATCAGGTATTCGTGGTGGATGGTGTCCAGGTAGCAAGAAAGCATTCGCGCTGATTCTAAGTCCGGGCATCCTTCGATACCAACTGAAAAAGAATGGATCGGCCTGCCGATAATTCTTCTGGAGATTGCAGTGGTAATGCTGCTGTCCAGGCCGCCGGATAAGAAAACGCCCAGGGGTACATCGCTCATCAGGTGCGAATCTACTACTTTTTCCAGGGTGTTGCGCAGCCTCCTGGTCAGAACTTCTACCGGTTCATTACGGGTTACTACTTCCGGAACGGTGTAAAAGGTTTTAAAACCCTGCTCGGAATGATAGTAGGTGCCGGGAGGAAATTCCTTCACCGGGCCGGGTAATCCGGACAGTGGTTTTAATTCGGAAGCAAAACAGAAGCTGTCGTCGCCTTCGGCGTAATAAAGGGGCTTGATCCCTACCGGATCCCGGGCCACAAAGAGGTTTTCGCCGTCGGCGATGGCAAAAGCATACATGCCTTCTAACTGGTCGACCAGGCCGGCGCCGATGTCTTCGAACAGGTGGAGGACCGTTTCAGTGTCGCTTTTTGTTTTAAAGGTGTGTTTACCGGCAAGAGATCTATGCAGTTCAGGGAAATTATAAATCTCACCGTTGGCGATTATGGACATCGATAGATTTTCATTGTTTATCGGTTGGTTTCCGCCCTCGGGATCCATAATGCTCAGGCGGCGGTGTCCAAACATTCCCGGAACGCTTTTAAAGACCTTTTCCCCGGCGGCATCCGGGCCGCGGTGGATCATGTCGTTCAACATCGAACGGATGTCGGTTTGATTAAGTTGATTCCACATTCCTGCTATACCACAGATAAATATCACGTCCTTCTTAGTTTTTGGCCGCTGTGGTCTAAAATAAACGCAGCCAATTCATAACTTAAAGTATACCACAAATTTGCGCATAAGTGTAAAAAACGAAGCCCGGGCTCGTTTGCGGCCATAAAAGAAGGGATCTATTTATGCAGAGGATATGCAGGGGAAGGAAAAAAAACAAAAAAAGCGAAGTAATGATAGCTGCGAAAATATATGTTTAAAGGGCACTGGCAAGTTATAAAAAATATCGGAAGGAGGGGACTTGGCCATGAAAAGCTTTTTCATTTTTATTTTGACTTTATTTTTGACAGCAGGCATGGCTGCTGCCTTAACCGCTTGTGAAGCAGAACCTGTACCGGAAGAGATTGAAAACGAGGATGTCGCAGTGGAACCTGTAGAAAACGATCCGGAAGCTGATGAAGAGGTTTTACTGCCTGAACCCGGTGTCGATGAGATAACCGTCTCTGAGGCGCTTTATGATCGCGTTTCTGTTCGCGATTTCAGTGATGCCGGACTGGACCTGTCTGCGATCGGAAACCTGCTCTGGGCCGCCGGCGGATTGGGCGTCGATGCTGTGACCGGCGCTACCCGGACCACCCCTTCAGCAGGTGGCACCTATCCTTTAGACCTGTACCTGGTAGCAGGGACGGTAGAAGGGCTCGAGCCCGGTGTTTTCCGCTACGATCACGAAAATCATGCTTTACTGCCGGTCGCTGCAGGAGACAGGCGCGAGCAACTGGCCGGTGCAGCAGTAGATCAGCAGTTTATTGCCGATGCTGCGGTAAACATTGTTATGGTGGCCCATTATCAACGGACCATGGGCCCGTACGGGGAACGCGGGGAAAGGTACGTGCATATGGACGTCGGTTACGCTTCGCAAAGCGTGCACCTGATGGTTGAAGAACTAAAACTGGGCACTGTGGCCGTAGGCGCTTTCGATGATGCTGAAACCGCGGAAATCATAGCCACAGAAGGAGCCCCGTTGTTAATTATGCCGGTTGGTGTTCCACAATAAGAAGGCTCATTTTCGGGTTGGTTTTTATGCTGCAGGATAGCCGGGCTTGATCAAGCCGGCTAACAAGTTGGTAGTGTTTGAGTTTTTCTTGCTGCAAAATAACCCAATTATTTTATTACGGGTTCGAAACTGGCAGGAAATAGAGGCGGGAGGGTGAAATATACTTTACTTGTTTGTTTATTAAGATTTCCCGGGTAATAATCGGGCGGCGGGGGTAAAGATAGTGTCTGAATCTGTTAATTGTCCTTTATGCGGTAAAGAAAACAGTTCTGCAGGTGAGCGGTGTAAACACTGCAATACTGATTTGGGCAGCACAGCGGAGGAGTATCCGGAACAGGTCTTTGCCCCTGATGACCGGACCGATCTGGGAGATCTGGTTGATGATCGCTTTATTTTATCCAATCAAGACGAATTTGCCGAGCTTGATTACCGTCCCAGGAGCAAGAAGGGCTGCCTGATACCGGCGATGGTCGCTTTGCTTGCCCTGCTGGTCGTGGCAGCCGGCCTGTTTTTATTAAACAACGGTGCACCCGATCCGCAGACAGAGGAGACAGGGTATGAATTGCCGGAAGAAGACGAAGATCCTGACCGTGTCGATCCGCAGCAGCCTGAAGATCCGGAACCTGAGGCCCAGGGAAAACCGGATGTTGAAGATGATGTTTTTGAAACACCGGCAAGAGCTGCTGAAAGATCGCCTGACTATGACCAGCTGGAAGCCGCATTGTTCAATTGGCTGATAGGCAGGATCGGCGATCCGCAGGTGATCATGATTCCGGTTGACAGGGCAGAAGATGCCGATGAATTCTATGCGCGCTATGACCCGCAGGAGGAAAATATTCTGGTTTATAAAATAGAGTCTGAAGATGAAGAATTTGTGACAGTGCTTTTCGGGCCACCTTTTAGCGAGTGGTTAATAAAGACGGTCTTTATTTGGGATCATGCAGAATGGAGGTTTTTAAGGGAGGATGAGGTTCAATAGTCTGCTCATCTTCTGGCTCAAGAGTTGCTGTGGTGATAAGCAGTAATAATTGCCTCTGCTGAATGCTTAATAAGCTTGATTTTACCCTGTTTTTGAGATATTATAATCAATGCACGCGCCTGTAGCTCAGGGGATAGAGCAGCGGACTTCTAATCCGTTAGTCGCAGGTTCGAATCCTGCCAGGCGTACCAGTAAAACGAGGGTTCCGGGATCACTTGAGATTCCTGGAACCCTTTTTTGCGTGCTGGAGTTACCGTTTACACTTGATTTATAAAATACAATGGATTTGCGTTACCTGCATTCTTCTATGAGGGTTAAGGCTGTGTTCCGGAAGTCAAAGGGTTTGCGCATCCCTATTGCTCAATTTAATAAAGCTGCCGGCCAAAGAAGTTTTAGGAAAACAAAAAAAACCAGAAGAGAAGAATTAAGTCTCTCTTCTGGTTTTAAGTTCAAAGCTTAATTTAAAAGTGCTAATGGAATTGCCCCGGATTTTAGTAGCGCTGGTTGCGTGTTTTGATTGCAAACAGCAAGCCGGTTCCGGTTAGCAATGCTCCAACAAGTCCCAAAGCGGACACACCGCCTGTTGGAGGTGTTGGCTCAGGTTCAGGCTCAGGCTCTTCGTCAAGCCTTTCTTCGGCATCTTCAAGGCGATCTACGCGCTTGCAAATATCAGCCAGTGTAACGCCGTGTTCTTCAACAGCGTAATCGACGAGCCGGCGCGCTTCTTCAACAGCTGCCCTGTCTTCTTCAGTTACCGTGAATGGGGGAGGCATAGCATCTATGGCATCTCTTGCATCCTGGATAGCTTTTCTTTTTGCTGTCTGTTCCTTCACTTCAGACAGTTTATCCAGATTGGCAAAATCATCGTCTGTAGCACCGTGTACATCTTTGGCCGTTTCAACCAGTTCCTGTGCTTCAGCTATATCGCTTCGTAGCTCGGGGGTTGAAAACATGATGTTTCCCGGGCTCGGTAGGAAGCGGATAGCACGATCGGCAGCCTCGATAGCCTCCTCTTTTTCCGTATCTGCAGCATAGCCGGTCTGGGGGGTAAAAGCCAGGAACATTAAGCTGATCACCAACACCGTCACCAGAACAAATCCGTATCGGGGCATCTTTCTCACAGTCATACACTCCTTTCATTGTTTGGTGTGTACATAATACTATATGCAAGTAAGTGAGTCAAGCTTTCCCAAGAGCAAGGCAGTGTTCGTTGTAATCGATCAGGGTTCCCTCAGAGCGCCATTGATAAAAAGTCTCGGTTCCCCGAACAACTCCCGGGTAACCGAGAACACCGACCTGGTCGGGAATATAGTTGAATTCCAGCGGCATAAATGTGTTAATATCGTTGAACGGTTCAGCAAAAAAAAGCGCGGCATAATCATACTTAACCGACATATCGCGGTTATCGTTTTTTTCATAATCGAAAAATCTATCGTTGATTTCAACATGAACCGGGCTGGCGGTAGAAAAGGGGGTGATTGCGATGGGCCATTCGGTCTCAAATTGACCGGGAGAAAAATGCAGCTTTTCATACCAGCCCCCGAAATCGAAGGAGTAAATATTGTGTGCATTGGTTAAAACCAGGTTTGGGCCGATTAAAAATCCTGTGCTTCGCATGCTGCTGGAAGGAAAATTGACATTTAAAAAGCCGATGGTGTTGTAGGGATAAGTGGCAGTTTTGCTTTTATCCACACTAGTCCGATCATCCTGCATCTCTTCCCGCTGCAGAAGCGAATACGTTCCTGTTTTCGTTTCATCGGCCAAGTGAACATGACTGTTTTCAAGCGCTATTTGATCAGTTAGCTCAGCCGGCTTGGTTTTTTAGGGTCCGGGAGACGCTCGATTTGTTTCTTCCACTGATTTGATGCAGTTAACAGCGAAACAGCTTCTGCCCCGGTCAAGGCTTTTTCATAAGGTTCCAGCATATAAATACTAATAGTTCCATGGTCGGCATCTACATATTCATGCCATTTATAGAGTTGATTATTTATAATTTGCAGGACCAGCCTGGATGGTTCGGGCCGGGAAGAAAAATCTTCACACCCGCTGACGCTGAAATTTTCAGCAGCGCTTACCGGACCCGGCAGCGGGTAAAAGGCATAGAGCGGCGAAGCAATCAAAAGAAAACCGAGCAAAATTGCTGTTAAGGTATAAATTTTTAAGTTAAAGCTGTTTCTTAAAGGGCCCAAAACTATTTTACCACTTTAGATTAAACCGGGAAGTAAAAGCCATTAATATATTGTTATTATAGCAATATTTTTACATGTAAGTCAAGTTGTGCATGTCGCAGGGCAATGTTTTTAACGGTCCGGTTATGTTATAATGCCCGGTGAAAGCAGGTAAGACTGATTTATAACCCAGCGTTTGCCCTTCCCCCTGGCCGATGCTTTAAAAGGCTCCGGCCCAGGGGCGCAATTTTACGCAGAAAGAAGATGCTGGCGGTGTTCAATAATCAGGATGCGCAGGGTTTTAATAAAGCCCTGGAAAAAGAAAAGAACCTGGAAAAAATGCTCAGCGAGTATGAAAGCGTACTTGTCGCCTATTCCGGAGGGGTGGACAGCAATTACCTGCTTTATAAAGCGGCCGAGGTTATGGGGCGGGAAAGGGTGCTGGCCCTCACGGTTGATTCAGAGCTAAATACTTCCGAAGAAGTAGAAGAGGCAAAGGCAAATGCTAACAAGATCAATGTGAAGCACCTTGTTTTGCAGATTGATCTGCTTGCCATCGGCGAACTGGCGGAAAACAACCCGCAGCGCTGTTACATTTGCAAATCGTTCATCTACAAGAAACTTTTAAGTGTGGCAGAAAAGAAGAATTATACCGCAGTTTTGGATGGTTCAAACGCAGCAGATGCGTCGCAGTACCGGCCGGGTTTGCGCGCCCTGCAAGAAATGGGCCTTTGCAGTCCCCTGCTTGAGGCCGGCCTGGATAAGGAAGAAATAAGGTATCTTTCAAAGCAGGTCGGGCTTGCTACCTGGAACAAACCTTCTGCCGCTTGCCTGGCTTCACGCTTACCTTACGGTGAAAAGATTACCCCGGCTAAACTTGAGCGAGTTGCTGCAGCAGAAAAATACCTGCGCCAACTGGGGGTTAAAGGAAATTTAAGGGTTCGCAACCACGGAAACCTGGCGCGCATTGAAGTGGGCAAAGAGGATATTTCTTTGCTTATGGCGCAAAAAGAGCCGCTGGTCAATGAATTGTCCGGCCTGGGATTTTCCTATGTTACTCTTGATTTATGCGGTTTTGTATCGGGCAGCATGGACCGGAACCTTAACCCGTCCGATTAAGGCGCAAGCTAAGAAAATAATGGCCCGGGGGATCAGTTGACTGCGGCAGGCCTGTTTAATCTTTTTCCCACCAGCCATTGCCTTTATCTTTTTTGATTTCAGAGTCTTTCCACCATTCTTCGCCTGTATTTTCTTTAATTACGCCATCGGTTTTCATGTCGACTTCATGGGTGATGGAAGAGTCTGTTTCGGGGCGATCTTGATCGTCTTTTTCTTCTTCGGCTTTTATTTCTTCTTCGTCTTTTTCTTGATCGTTTCCTTCTTCATTGTTTGCCTCGTCATCATTATCTTGTGCTTCATATTCTCCTAAAACACCGGTCTCTTCAATCTGTTCATCTTCTGCTTCTTCTGCTGTTTCGGCCTCTTCGCCCTGGGGGGCGCAGCCGAACAACATTAAGCTAATCATTATAACCGCGATAAGTAGAAGCAAACGTTTAGTCCCGGTCATTATGTTCACCTTCCCCGCATAGAAGAGTTAAATTAAGCAGCGCCGGATTTTTTCTTCCAGCTTAGTAAAAACACCATCGATTATCAACCCTATTATAGCATATCTGTTTTCTAACGGCGAGATTTGTTTTTATCCGGGCGACCATGTCTGCCGGGTCGACCGCCTTTGAAAAGATGGAAAAAGGATATTTTGCCGTATATAACGAAATAGAGTTAAGCATAAAAAGGGATGTGAAATAATGACAGAAGTGATCATTGAACAGATCGGGCCTGATTTATTCCGCACTGAAATTCCGCTTCCCCGCAATCCGCTGAAAGCGACCAATTCATATTTTATCAAGGGTGAGGAGCGAAACTTGATTGTAGACACGGGGATGAATCAGGAAGAATGTAAATTTGCTATGCAGACAGCTTTAAAGAAACTGGATGTGGAATTAAAAAAAACCGATTTTTTTATTACCCACCTACATGCCGACCATATCGGCCTGGTCGATCGGTTGCAGGAAGAAGGTTCAGTGGTTTATTTTAACCGGCCCGACGCAGAAATACTGGGTATTGAAAATATCTGGCAGTTGGTATGTTCCCTGTCCGGCAAACACGGGTTCCCGGTGGATGAAATTGAAAAAGCGATCAATGCGCATCCCGGCCAGCGCTATATTCCGCAGAACACACTTGATTATACCCTGGTCGACGAAGGAAAGATCATTAACTATGGAGGCTATGAGCTGCATTGCATCTCTACTCCCGGGCATACACGCGGCCATACCTGCTTATATGAACCGCATTTGAAGTGGCTTTTTTCAGGCGACCATATTCTTGGCGATATTACACCGAACATATCCACCTGGCGGGTTGATGATAACCCCCTTGGTCAATATTTTAAAAACCTCGACAAGGTGTATAATATGTCTGTTGACCTGGTTTTGCCCGGTCATCGCCGCTTAATCACCGATTGCCGCAAAAGAATTGAAGAGCTGAAAGAACATCACTCTAAACGGCTTGCGGAAGTGCTGGCGGTTGTGAAAAGCAAAAACTTCTGCTGCGCTTACGATGTTGCCGCCAATATCAGCTGGGACCTGGTGGTTGACGATTGGAACGATTTCCCCCTGCTGCAGAAATGGTTTGCTTCCGGAGAAGCTCTGGCCCATATCCTTTACCTTGAAGCAGAGGGGAAAGTTGAAAGAATAATGAACGGTGAAATAATGGGTTTTCATGCTGTTTAAGCAGGTTAACTAATTGTCTCGGGAGGGCGAAAAATATCGGCAAATACATTTTATCTTTAGATCAGGGCACCACCGGAACCACGGCAATACTCTGGGATGATAAAGGCCTGGCCCGGGCCCAGGCAAACCGGGAGCATAAACAGTATTACCCGCAACCGGGCTGGGTCGAACATGATCCGGATCAGATCTGGGAAAATGTGCTGGCCGTTGCAGATCAAGTCATGCGCGAGGCGGAAGTGCCGGCTGCAGAAATTTATGCCGTTGGCCTGGCCAACCAGCGGGAAACAATTGTTTTTTGGGATCGCCAAAGCGGCAAACCGATTAACCGGGCCATTGTCTGGCAGTGCCGGAGGACCGCTGAAATGTGCCGCCTGCTGAAAGAGGATGGGTATGAGGAAATGGTGCGCCTTAAAACCGGGTTGCTGCTTGATCCCTATTTTTCAGGGACCAAAATACGCTGGGCCATGGAAAATATTCCGGCCGTCTCTAAAGCAGCAGAGGAGGGCAACCTGGCTTGCGGGACTGTGGACAGCTACCTGTTATTTCGCCTAACCGGCGGAAAAGTATTTGCCACTGATTATACGAATGCTTCACGAACGCTTCTTTATAATATCCATACCCTGCAGTGGGATGCTGATCTTTTAAAGCTGTTCAAAGTTCCCGCCGGCGTTTTGCCCGCAGTGATGCCCAGCAGTTACCACTTCGGCTATACAGACCCGGATGTTTTCTTGGGTTTGAGCCTGGCGGTCGGCGGAATGGCCGGGGATCAGCAAGCAGCGCTATTCGGCCAGGCCTGTTACAGAGCGGGGATGAGCAAAAACACTTATGGCACCGGTTCTTTTCTGCTGATGAATACCGGCCCGAAAGCGGTTAGATCGAAGCAGGGTTTGCTGACCACCATTGCCTGGGGCATTAATGACCAGGTGGAATATGCCCTGGAAGGAAGTATCTTTATTACCGGGGCGGCGGTGCAGTGGTTAAGAGACGGACTCGGCCTGATAGGCAAAACAGCCGAACTGGAAGGACTTGCCGGAAAAGTAGATAATAACGGAGGAGTTTATTTTGTCCCTGCTTTTGCCGGCCTGGGTGCGCCTTACTGGGATCCTTACGCCCGCGGTTTGCTGATCGGCATTACCGGCGGGACATCCGGGGCCCATGTGGCGCGGGCTGTTATTGAGGCCATGGCTTATCAGACCAGGGATGTCCTTGAGATTATGTACCGGGAAGCGGATCTGCCCCTGAAAGAGCTAAGGGTAGATGGAGGAGCCAGTGTTATGGACCTGCTGCTTCAGTTCCAGGCAGATATAACCAATATTTTGGTGCGCCGGGCGGCAACTTTTGACACCACAGCCCTGGGCGCCGCCTACCTGGCTGGGTTATCCTCAGGCGTGTGGAACAGCCAGGATGAATTGGCCGAACGGTGGCAGCAGAGCGCTTATTTTGAACCGCAAATGGCTGAAGGAACCAGGCAGGAGCTCTATCAGAAATGGTATAAGGCAGTAAATTGTTCACTTGGTTGGGCTGAAAATGAAAACAGCAATTCGGATCAGCTTTGATCGGCCCTGCTGTAGATATTAATTACTGGAAAAGTTGTTGGCCAAAGCGGTTTTAGACTGGGAAACAAGTTCGAATTTGGGGAAACCCCCAACAGTGTTGCTCAATAGTATTTGTGGTCTATTAAAGGAGCGGACAGGTGAAAAAAAAGTATTTTTCCGGTAGAAAGGTTTTTGTGGCGCGAATGTATAAAGGCCTTAACTCCAAGCACCTGGCAAATTTATCCGGTGTTACCGAGAGTCACTTGATTGCTATCGAACAAGAACGGGAGAGCCCTTCAGTTCACACCATTATCGCTCTTGCCAAAGCCCTGGATGTAAATGTGGAGGTTTTATTTGAGTAAAATCGGCCTTTTTACAATACCCTGAAGGAAAAAAGTTTTGAGACCGAAGCAAATACCCGGGAGATGCTGAGAGTTGCGCAAAAAATTGGAAGCAAGATAGGTTTTTTTCCGCGAACGCTGGGACGGCACAGGTTATCCGCAGGGATTGAAGCAAAAGCAAATACCCTTATTGGCCCGGATAACTGCAATTGCCGACGCTTATGAGATAATGCTTAACAGCAGGCCCTATAAAAAGAAGATGAGTAAAAGTGAAATTACTGCCGATTTAAAATGATCTTCGGGAACCCAGTTTGATCCGAAATTGGTGGAAGCTTTTTTGAAGGTTTTAGAAGATGAGCCGGATTATTAGTAGCTGCTTGGGTTAAGGAAGAATACAGCACATTTATTACCGCAGCAAATATTAAGGTCTTAAGCCTGTTTTTTAATGGACACATTAATAAAATTGGCTGGGGCGGTAGGATTCGAACCTACGAATGCGGGAACCAAAATCCCGTGCCTTGCCGCTTGGCCACGCCCCAGCAATAGTATAAAGTGCCTGCTTAAAACATAAGTTGGGGTGAGTGATGGGATTCGAACCCACGACCTCCAGGGCCACAACCTGGCGCTCTAACCTGCTGAGCTACACCCACCATCATGTTTCTTTTATATTGCGATAATTATTTTAGCATGCGCTACCCGAAAAGTCAACGCCAACAAGCTTAATCTGGATTCGATATTTTTGATGGGCCCGGTGTGCATGCAAATGAATTAAGAAATAATATGTTATACTTGTTAATGGTTTTAAACATACTTATTAATAATTGTAAAGACGGAGGTTGATTGCGTTGCGCTTTTTTGGCGGCAGGTTTGTAATTGGTCTGGCTATCGTTGTAATTGGCTTGATATTACTTTTAAACAATTTGATTGAAGGGGTAGATATTGATGTCAGGCAGATATTACAGTTTTGGCCGGTTATACCGCTAATTCTTGGTATAAGCTGGCTGTTTGCTTCGTTTGGCTCCACTTCCTCGGATCAGGGAAAGAAGGTCTTTTTTTCCTGGGGGCAATTTTTTACAGCAATAATTGCTATTGCCATTGGCGTGATTTTTCTGGGCCGAAACCTTGATCTTTTTTATGTTGACACCCGGTTGTTTTGGAACCTGTTTTGGCCGGTGATATTGATATTAATCGGCTTCAGCCTTTTGCGCGGGCGGGCTCTGAGCAGCGGCAAAGGCGGGCGTTTTGCTTTTATGGGCGGAGTCAATGTTGGCGGTTCTCAGCCGTGGAAACTGGAAAGTGGAAGCTATTTTGCCTTTATGGGTGGAATTGATATGGA
Source organism: Syntrophomonadaceae bacterium (assembly GCA_007130825.1). Lineage (GTDB taxonomy): Bacteria > Bacillota > Dethiobacteria > DTU022 > DTU022 > B1SED10-74M. The sequence continues at coordinate 14,399 of SLRT01000024.1, forward strand.
TTTGACTTCAGCTGAAATTGCAAAAGGAGAAACAATTCTTGACCTGACCGCCTTCATGGGTGGCATAGATGTGAAAATACCGCGGGATCTGGCGGTTATTTATGAGGGTTCGGCTGTTTTTGGTGGAGTATCTTTCAAGGACCAGGAAGACGGGGGAATTGTTGGCGGGCGGCGGATTGAACATAATATTGATCAATCCACCACCGATATTGTCCGGATCCAGGCCCGGGCGATTATGGGTGGCGTGGAAATTAAAGAAACTAAAGACTAGACTCCGGCCACCCGGTTTTTAAGGGGGACAAATATTTTTTCTTGGTCCAGGTGTGGCTTTAAACGGCATATTTGCTCCAAACAGGTTGCGGCGCCGTAATCCATGCCCTGGCAACCGGCCAGCAAAAGCACATCTCCCGCCCTGGTTTCGCCGAGTCCGCAGGCAATGGCTTCGGGCAGTTGATCATAGATTTCTGTTTTAATGCCTGCTTTATGCATAACCGTTGCGAATACCTGTCGTTCTTCTTCGCTGACCATGTCTTTATCACTGACATGAGAAACACTGGTTGTGGCGATTACTTTTTCTAATCCCAGCCGGGGCGCCCAGCTGGCTATTGCCTCGGCATTTTCACGGTTGACGCTAATTCCCCTGCCGCCCCTGATCGCATAGACCAGGTGCAGATTCTTGTAGTCCATCATTTGCAGGGTTTCCAGGGTAACATTAATGTTTCCGTAATTGGCGAAGTGATCGTCGATTACCTTAATATCATCCTCAAAAATCAGTTCAAAACGTCTTTCAACCCCCCGGAAATTTTTTAAAGCTTCCTGAATGACCGGAACCGGTATAGCGTTAAGCAGGGCAACGAGGGTCGCGGCCATTGCATTGTAAACGTTGTGCAGACCCAAAACGGAGAGGTTTATGGAAAATGGGCCAGGCTGAAAGGTCGGTATTGCAGCGGGTTTTTTATTGTTTGGTTCGACGGTATAGCTGGCCCGCCCGGTACTCAGATTGAGATCTTGCACCAGGCAGTGCGCATTTTCGTTTTTTAGGGCATAAGAAAGAACATTGGCCCTGGTCTCTTCAACCAGGGAAGCGGTGAAGGGACAGTCCAGGTTTAAAACAGCCCACCGGTTTTCCTTTGCTTCCCGGATCAGGCCGGCTTTGGCTTTGAAGTATGCTTCGAAAGAACCGTGCAAGTCTGTATGTTCCCGGCTGATATTATTTAAGACCACAGTATCAAAATCGATACTGCCGACCCTTTTCAGCTCCAATCCCGAAGAGGACACTTCCATTACGGCGTGTGATACATTATGTTGAACCATTTGATGGAAAAAGCGCTGTAAATCCAGCGATTCCGGGGTGGTCAATTCAGCCGGGCAGACAGTGTCACCGGCTTTGACGACAACCGTTCCGATCAGCCCGGTTTTCAATCCATACTCTTCAAGGATCGAATTGAGCATGAAAGCGGTAGTGGTTTTGCCGTTTGTGGCGGTTATCCCGGTAAGATTAATTTTCCTGGAGGGATGATCAAAAAATCGATCGGCCAGGATAGCCAGGGCTGCGCGGCTGTCGGCTACACGGTACTGGGGGATAGCGACATCATCTTGGAAGTATTCCACGACAGCAGCTACAGCTCCTTTTTCAGCAGCGTGCTTCAGGTAGAGGTAGCCGTCAGTTTTGTAGCCCTTGAGGCATACAAAAAGAGAACCGGCTTTGACTTGATCGGAATGGTAGGCCAGGTCTTTTACCGGCCTTTTCGGCCCGGGCCTTTCCTCCAGGATGTCCAGGCTGCCAAGCAGTGTTTCTTGATCCAATAAAACGGCCTCCAGATTACGGTTAAGGATGTCTTGTTATA
>SLRT01000002.1 GCA_007130825.1 Syntrophomonadaceae bacterium
CTTTTCCTTCCAGGTCAGGTGAACCGAAGACCTCTTCTGCGCAGGCCTTTATTCCTTTCCAAACCCCGTAAGCGGTGAAGGGTGAAGGGCTGCCAATTTCAGAACCGCCAACCACATGCTTTGTTTCCCGGCACATACAGTCCAGGTCTTGTTCGTCGATGCCCATATCTTTTCCGGTCATGAACCTGCCATTTAATCGTTCAACACAACGGCCGTAGCACCTGAACAGCTCTTCGCACTTGTCGCGTTCCGGATCGCCGATAATTACACCTTTTCCTCCGCCGACCGGTAATTCAGCAGCAGCAGCCTTGTAGCTCATTCCCCGGGCCAGGCAAAGCACATCATCAATGGCTGCTTCTTCCGTCGGGTATGTCCACATCCGCGTTCCCCCCAGAGCAGGCCCGCGCACCGTGCTGTGTATGGCAATCACCGCCTTCAGGCCCGTCTGAGCGTCATGGAGCATGTTTAATTCCTCAAAACCCTGCTCTTCCATCTTGGCCAGGTAACCGGGCATTATTATCCCCCCAGCAAAATATTTACGTGCTTTTTCTATTTATATTCGCAATTTTCATACCAGAGCGGTGAAGCGCTGGATTACCGCCATCAAATCGATCAAAATAGCAGGTTTGCATGAAATGCTGCCTGGATCGATTTTGAGCTAGACCTAAATGGCATTGCGCTATATTTCTGCTGGCTTAAAGTTCTACATTAATCAGTTTTCGGGGTTTTATCACCGGCAAGATGCAGATCATTTTAGCCGGCCGCTTAATGAAAAACAGGTCTCGTGCAAAATATTTCATTTTGAAATTTTATGCCTGCAAAAATTTTCACGACCGCTTCAGTTTTAGTTATGTAAATGGCCTTTTTTAATTAAGACCTTTTCTGCAGTCTTTCTTCGGCGATAATATCAGCCATCTCGCTCGGCAGCAGATCCTGTTCCCGGGCCCGCCGGAAAAGCTCCTTCAGGCGGCCTTCGATGCGGCCAACTTCGGCCTTGATTTTCTCGGCGTCTTTAGTCCCCTGCCGGTTAAGTTCGACAAAGATCAGCCCGCCGGCATTGATCACGTAATCGGGCGCATACAGGATACCGCGCTCTTTCAGGGCTGTTCCCAGGTGGCTCTCCTTAATAATATTATTTGCCGCCCCGGCGATTATCCTGCATTTTAGCCCGGGCAGCGTTTCTGCGTTAACCACACCGCCGGCCCCGCAGGGGGAAAATATATCGCACTGCCGGGTATAAATTTGCCGCGGATCGACTGCTTCTGCGTCCCAGTCATCCACCGCCTGCTTAACTCTTTTTTCGTCCAGGTCGCTGACAATTAAACGGGCCCCGTCCCCGGCCAGGTAGCGGCACAAAGCGATGCCCACACTGCCGACTCCCTGCACCGCGACCACTTTTCCTTCCAGGTCAGGTGAACCGAAGACCTCTTCTGCGCAGGCCTTTATTCCTTTCCAAACCCCGTAAGCGGTGAAGGGTGAAGGGCTGCCAATTTCAGAACCGCCAAGTATGTGCTCTGTTTCCCGGCACATACAGTCCAGGTCTTGTTCATCTATCCCCATGTCTGCTGCTGTTATAAAACGTCCATTTAACCGTTCGACAAAACGGCCGTAGCACCTGAACAGCTCTTCACACTTGTCGCGTTCCGGATCGCCGATAATCACTCCCTTTCCGCCGCCCAGGGGCAGTTCGGCGGCTGCAGCCTTGTAGCTCATTCCGCAGGCCAGGCAAAGCACATCATCAATGGCCGCTTCTTCCGACGGGTAAGTCCACATCCGCGTCCCACCCAGCGCGGGACCGCGTAACGTGCTGTGTATGGCGATCGCCGCTTTCAGGCCTGTTTTTGCGTCATGAACCATGATTAGTTCCTCAAACCCCTGCTCTTCCATCTTGGCCAGGTAACCGGACATTATTATCACCCCGAATATATTATTACCGTGCATTGATAATATATTTGCAATTTTCATACCATGCTGCCAGAACGCCGGGGAGCACCGACCAGACCCCCGTGCCCCCTCAACTCAAAAGCGCCCACGTGCGCTCAAGCGGGAGCAGCACCAGAAGAATGAAAGTGTAAATATGCATTGTCAGGGTAGAGTAGCTTTTAATGCTCGCTCAAAGCTATAGCGCCTGCAGAAAATGAGATTGTCAATATGCATTTTTAGAGAAATGGTTTAGAAAATTTTATGCTGGTGAAGTTTGTTGTAAAGGCTGCGAATTGATATATCCAGGCGCCGGGCCGCTTCAGCCTTGTTGCCGCCAGCAGCCTGCAGGGCTTTAAGCAGGACATCCTTTTCCCAGCTGCGGTGCATCTGCTTAAGAGTCCCTTCTACAGGAATCGAGTCCTGTCCCTTGACCGCAGAAGATTCGACAAAGGGCATAACCAGGTGATTTTCTTCAATTACGCTATTATCCCGGCCGAGGTTGATCAGGGCCCTGGCGATAACATTTTCCAATTCACGCATATTGCCCGGCCAGTCATACTCCTTCAGGCGCCGGTATACCGCCGGGGCGACATCAACCACCGACCGGCCGTATTCCCGGGCCAGGCCGGTCAGGAAATGGTTGACCAGCAGGGGAATATCGCTTTTAATCTCCCGCAAAGGCGGCAGAGAAATCGGAAAAACATTGAGGCGGTAGTATAGATCCTTGCGAAAAATGCCTTTTTCAACCATTTCTTCGAGGTTGGCGTTGGTGGCAATGACCAGGCGGACATCGATTTTCCTGGTGCGCGACTCCCCGACCCTGATAATTTCGCCTTCCTGGATTGCCCGCAGCAGGCGGGCCTGGGCTTCATTGCCCATGGCTCCGATTTCATCCAGAAAGAGGGTGCCGCTGTTTGCTTCCTCAAAATATCCCTTACGCCCGCCTTTTTTAGCCCCGGTGAAAGCGCCGTCGCCATACCCGAACAGTTCACTTTCGAGCAAAGTGTCGGTCAGGGAAGCGCAGTTTACCCGGATGAACGGTTTATCCGCTCTGTCACTGGCATGGTGGATAGCGTGGGCAAAAAGTTCTTTACCGGTCCCGCACTCTCCGCGCAGCAGTACGCAGGCCGGTGTGGCTGCCGCCTGCCTGGCCCTTTCAACAGTCTCGCGGATCTGTTCACTGTTGCCGATAATATCATCAAAAGTATAATGCGATTCCAGTTCCCTGACCAGGCGGCGTGTGCGGTGGAGTTCTTCCATTACCCGGCGCAGCTCGGAAATATCATGGATCACCCCGACACTGCCCTTTAGTTCACCGTTTATGATCAGCGGGGCACAGCTGACAATCACCTCCCGCCGGAAAGGACCGACTTTCATCCGCACTCCCTTAATCGGTTTGCCGGTCTGTAAAACCCGCAAATGCACGCTTTCCCCTTCGGCAATGTCTACTGTAGCCGGTTTTCTTAACACCTGCTCTTCATTCATGCCGGTAATGCGCGTGTAAGCCCGGTTGATCATGATGCCGATTCCGTTTTCATCGACAACAGAGACAGCATCGGAAAGAGAATCAATAATCGTTTGCAAAAGCAGCTTATTCTCCCCGTCAGCTGCCAGGGTGGAAATTTTCTCCTCGGTCACAGGCAGATCACCTCCTTCTTTACCTGATCACATTACCTGATCAGCTCGTTAAAACCGTTTTCATCAAGTATCTTCACACCCAGTGTGCGGGCTTTAGCCAGCTTACTGCCCGGATCAGCGCCGATGACCAGGTAATCTATTTTCCCGCTCACCGCAGAACTGACCTTTCCACCGCGCTCTTCAACCAGCGCGGCAGCCTGATCACGGGTGTACTGCTCCAGCGAACCGCTGAAAACGAAAACTTTCCCGGCCAGCTCTGTCCTGCCCTCGCCGGGCACAGCGGTAGCTTCCGGTTCGCTAAAATTCACCCCGGCCTGCCTCAATTTACCCAGAACCGGCGCGGTCCCGGCGCTGCGGAAGAAACTTACTGCCGCCTGGGCAATTTTCGGACCTATTTCAGCTATTTCAGTCAGCTCATCTGTCCCGGCATTCTGCAGGCGGTCCAGATCGGTAAACTTTTCAGCGAGCAAGCGGGCGGCCTTTTCGCCGACAAAGCTAATCCCCAGGCCGAATAGCAACCGCCGCAGGGGTTTTTCTTTGCTTTTGCCGATAGCGCTGATTAAGTTCGAGGCCGATTTTTCAGCCATCCGTTCCAACCCGGTCAACTGTTCAACCTCGAGAAAGTAAAGATCGCCGACATCGCCGACCAGTCCCTGGCGGTAAAGCATTCCGGCCACAGCAGGACCCAGGCCTTCAATATCCATGGCCCGCCGGGAAGCGAAATGGACCAATTTTTCAACCAGCTGGGCCGGACATGACGGGTTAATGCAGCGCAAGGCCGCTTCACCGCTGAGGCGCACCGTTTCAGCCCCGCAGGACGGGCAGTTCCCGGGCATTTTAAACTTTGTTTCCCGGCCGCTGCGTTTTTCTTTGACCACACCCAAAACTTCGGGGATTATTTCCCCGGCCTTGTGGATTGTCACGGTATCGCCGATCATAATCTCTTTTTCAGCGATAAAATCTTCGTTGTGTAAACTGGCCCGCTGTACCGTGGTCCCGCTCAGGCTGACCGGTTCCAGGTGCGCTACCGGTGTAATTGTTCCGGTGCGGCCGACATTGACCCCGACATCCAAAATTTTTGTCGTTTTTACTTCCGGGGGATATTTATAGGCTATCGCCCAGCGCGGGCTTCGCGCCGTATTACCCAAGTTTTTCTGCAAGTCGAGGCGATTTGTTTTAACCACTATCCCGTCAGTTTCATACGGCAGTTGATGCCTTTTATCCTGCCACTGCAGGCAGTACTGCCACACTTCACCCGGTCCGCTGCAGACGCTATAATTTGCATTGACCGGCAGGTGCAGCTTTTCCAGGTAGGCGAGCATTTCTGCCTGTTCGGTCAAGCTCAGGCTGTGTTCACCGAGGCCGTAGATAAATATACGCAAAGGCCGGGCTGCAGCCAGGCGGGGATCGAGCTGACGAAGTGAACCGGCGGCGGCGTTACGCGGGTTGGCAAAAATCATCAGGCCCTGTTCTTCACGCTGCCGGTTCAACTGTTCAAAAGCGGCCCGGTTGATATATACTTCGCCCCTTGCTTCCAGGGTCAGCGCTTCGGCCAGCTGGAGGGGGATCTGCCTGATTGTGCGCAGATTCTGGGTAATATCTTCCCCGGTATAACCATCACCCCTGGTGGCGCCGCGCTTAAAAATACCATCTTCATACTGTAGCGATACCGCCAGCCCGTCTATTTTCAGTTCACAAAGGTATTCGATCGTCTCCAGGCCGGTCAGCCTGCGCACCCGGGCGTCAAAATCAACCAGGTCTTTTTCGTTGAAGGCATTATCCAGGCCGAGCATCGGTATCTTGTGTTCCAATGCCTCGAAAGCGGCAAGGGGTTCAGCGCCGACCCGGCGGGTCGGTGAATCGGGATCCTGCAGCTGCGGGTAATTTTCTTCCAGCTCCTGCAGTTCCCGCATTAAACGATCAAAGCGTTGATCGTCGATCAGCGGCTTGTCGAGAACATGGTAGTGATAGTTATGTTTCTCGATTTCCCGGCGCAGGGTTAAAACTTTTTCCCTCGCTTTTTCCAGTCCGCTTTTTGCCATTTTCTTCCCCCTTGCTTTTATCCTCCTGCTTTAAACTGCCCGCTTTTAAAAATCGCGCTTTGCTAAATTAATTACAAATCCGCCGCCTGTCAAAAAACAGCTGCAGACAAGGTCTGCGGCGATCAAGAACTTGTGCTTTCCTGGAATTGATTAAAGATGTAAGCGGTTATTTTATCCAGCGGATCTCCCGGGGTAAAAACCTGGTCGGCATGGCCTGCGGACAGTAACTTTTCCCTGTCGCCTTCCGGTATAATCCCGCCAACCAGCAGAAGCACATCTTCCATCCCGTTTTCGCATAGAAGCTCTTTTATGCGCGGCGCCAGGGTCATATGGGCCCCGGAAAGGATGCTTAAACCGACCACGTCGACATCTTCCTGCAGTGCAGTTTCCGCTACCTGCTGCGGAGTCTGGTGCAGGCCGGTGTAGATAACCTCCATGCCGGCGTCCCGCAGTCCGCGGGCAACCACCTTCACCCCGCGATCATGACCGTCAAGGCCCGGCTTGGCCACCAGGACCCTGATTTTTCTACTGCTCATATTAAAACACCTCCACGAAAACCGTTTACTGCCGCCTCTACTGCCATAACTGATCTGCTGCGCCAATTCTTAAAAAAGCGGTTTTTCTTTATACTCCCCAAAAACTTCTTTTAAAGCGCTGGCGATCTCCCCTTCGGTGGCATAACACCTGACCGCCTCCAAAATTTTCGGTATCAGGTTGTCACTTGCAGCTGCGCTTTTCTTCAGATCAGCCAGGCAGTCTGCCACTTTTACTCCGTCGCGTTTCTCTTTCAACTGCTTAAGCCTTTCCAGCTGTTTCTTCTCCACCTGCGGATCGATCTTAAGCAGTTCAATTTCCATCGGTTCAGCGGTGTTGTAGCGGTTGACCCCGACCACGACGCGCTCATTCCGATCGACTGCTTGCTGGTATTCGTACGCGGCATCGGCAATTTCCTGCTGGATAAAGCCCTGGTCGATAGCGGAAAGCACTCCGCCCAGATCGTCGATACGCCGGAAATATTCTTCTGCTTCAGCTTCCATCTGGCCGGTCAGCGCTTCGATAAAATAAGAACCGGCCAGGGGATCGATCGTGTTGGCCACGCCGCTTTCGTAAGCCAGCACCTGCTGGGTGCGCAGGGCAATTTTGACCGCTTTTTCAGTGGGCAGGGCCAGCACTTCATCCATCGAGTTGGTATGCAAAGACTGGGTGCCGCCCAAAACGGCGGAAAGCGCCTCGGTCGTAGTCCTGATAATATTATTTTCCGGTTCCTGGGCGGCAAGGCTGCATCCTGCTGTCTGGGTATGAAAGCGCATCATCAACGATCGGGGGTCTTTGGCCCCGTACTTTTCCTTCATCCGGCGGGCCCAGATGCGCCGGGCGGCGCGATACTTGCAGATTTCTTCGAAAAAGTCGATGTGGGCATTGAAAAAAAATGAAAGACGCGGGGCAAAACGGTCCACGTCAAGACCGGCGTTAATACCGGCCTCCACGTAGGCAAAACCGTCGGCCAGGGTAAAAGCCAGCTCCTGCGCCGCCGTCGACCCGGCCTCCCTGATATGGTAACCGCTGATGCTGATCGTATTCCACCGCGGCACATGGTCGGAAGCAAAAGCAAAAATATCGGTGATTAAACGCATCGACGGTTCCGGGGGGAAAATCCACGATTTTTGGGCCGTATATTCCTTCAGGATATCGTTTTGGATCGTCCCGCCGACCTGATCCAGGCCGACTCCCTGCTTTTCAGCGTTGGCCAGGTACATGCACCACAGGATCGCCGCCGGACCGTTGATGGTCATTGAAGTGGTCACCCGGTCCAGGGGAATCTGGTCAAAAAGAATTTCCATATCTTCCAGCGAATCGACAGCCACACCACAGCGGCCCACTTCGCCGAGCGAGCGATCACTGTCTGAATCATAGCCCATCAGGGTGGGCATGTCGAAAGCGACACTGAGCCCGGTCTGACCCTGTTCCAACAGGTAACGGTAGCGGCGGTTTGAATCATAGGCATCGCCGAAACCGGAAAACTGGCGCATGGTCCACAACCGACCCCGGTACATGTTCGGCTGCACCCCCCTGGTGTACGGATAACTGCCCGGAAAACCGAGGTCTTCTTCGTAATCGAGATCTGCGGTGTCAAGTGGCGTATAAAGGGCCTGCACCGGCTTGCCCGAAACCGTAACCGGCAGCTCTTCCCGTGTTTTCAGCTCTTCCACTTCTTTTGCCCACAACTCTTTTAGCGCTTTAATCCGCTCGAGTTTTTCCTGATCCATAACCTGATCACCCCTTTTAGCCTTCGCTGTAAAAATTGATCTGTTCGAGCAGCTCATAAGCTGCGCTGTAGGGATCCTCGCGGCGCAGGACGATCTTTTCGAGCAGGCTTTCCAGCTCAATCTGCTCCTTCACCTGGTCCCAGATGCGATTTTTTACCAGGTATTCCACCTGTTCGGTCAGTTCGCGCCTGACCCGTTCCCGGCGTATTTCCATCAGGCGGCCGCTTTCTTCCATGAAACGGCGATGATCTTTTAAGCAGTCCCATACTGCCCCGATCCCCTCACTGCGCACAGATACCGCCGACAAAACCGGCGGACGCCACTGATCGCTTTCTTTCATATCGAGCATCATGTTAATTTCAGTAGCTGTCCTTTCCGCGCCGGGCAGGTCGGCTTTGTTGATCACAAAGATATCGGCAATCTCCATGATCCCCGCTTTAATCGTCTGCACACTGTCACCGCCGGCCGGGGTAAGCACGACCATGGTGCTGTCGGCCGTCCTGACGATATCGACCTCCGACTGGCCGACACCGACGGTTTCGATCAGCACCACATCTTTACCGAAAGCATCGAGGACCTGGATCGCTTCCCGCGTGGCGCGGGCCAGCCCGCCAAGGCTGCCCCTGGTCCCCATGCTGCGGATAAAAATATCCCGGTCAAGGGCATGCTCCTGCATCCTGATCCGGTCGCCTAATATCGCTCCGCCGCTGAAAGGGCTGGTCGGATCAACACCGATTACCCCGATCTTGAGATCATCGGCGCGCATCTGCTGCAGCAGACAGTCAACCAGCGAACTTTTCCCCGAGCCGGGCGCCCCGGTTACCCCGATCACATATGCCTTCCCGGTGTGGGGAAATATTTCTTTAAGCAGTTCTCTTTTCAGTGGAGCGTCGTTTTCCACCAGGGAAATAAGGCGCGCCGCTGCGCGCCTGCTGCCGCTCATTAAGTCTTCAACCAGCTGCTGCAATCACTACACCCCTTAGTATTCGATTCCCGGCAGGCAGTCTGCGCCCTGTTCATAATGATGTTTGATCGCCAGCACTTCGCTGACCATATCGGCCATTTTCACCAGTTCCACGGAAGCGCCGCGGCCGGTTAAAATCACCGATACTCCGGCCGGTTTGCTTTTGAGCAGTTCCAACAATTCTTCTTCCGCGATCAAACCGTAATCAACGGCAACATTAATTTCGTCGAGGACTACCAGATCGTAATCCTTGCTGTGAATTGCTTTTTTAGCCCTTGTAAATCCGTCCTGGGCCAGGTCTACGTCTACAGGATCCGGCTCATCCCGGCGGACAAAGCAATCCCGCCCGGCCCGGACCACGGTCAGTTTGGGTATTTGAGCCAGGGCCAAGAATTCTCCGTAGTCCCGGCCTTTCATAAAATGGACCATAAAAACCCGGTAGCCGTGTCCGAGGGCCCGGACGGCCTGCCCGACTGCAGCAGTGGTTTTTCCTTTGCCGTCGCCGGTAAAAACCATGACCAGACCCGGTTTTTCATCTGTCATTCTGTGGTTGCTCCTTTCATACAATGTCGAAATCGATCACCCTGTTAACGCTGTCAGGCCTGCTGACAGCCGGCAAATGAAAGCTTTCGGGGTTTTTAAGAAAATTATTTATGAAACCGGCGCTGGATCAGCCCAGCAAGTAGCGCGAAATAACCAAACGCTGCACCTCGCTGGTCCCTTCATAAATCTGGGTTATTTTTGCGTCGCGCATAAAGCGCTCGACCGGATAATCACGGGTGTAACCGTAACCGCCGAAAATCTGCACCGCGTTGGTGGTAACTTCCATCGCTGTTTCTGAAGCGTAGAGCTTGGCCATGGCCGAAGCTTTACCGTAAGGAAGACCCGTATTTTCCAGGTAAGCGGCCTGGTAGGTCAGCAGGCGGGAAGCCTCTATTCTTGTGCTCATATCGGCCAGCATGAAGGAAATGGCCTGGAAATCGGCGATCGGCCGGCCGAATTGTTCCCGGCTTTTGGCGTACTCGGCTGCTTCTTCCATTGCCCCCTGGGCTATACCCACCGCCTGGGCGGCGATTCCGTTTCTTCCCCCGTCAAGCGTGCCCATGGCAATTTTAAAACCTTCACCCTCCCGGCCCAGCAAATTTTCCTGCGGCACCCGGCAATTATCAAATATCAATTCGACGGTCGGCGAGGAGCGCAAACCCATTTTTCGCTCTTTCTTGCCGAAAGAAAACCCCGGAGTATCTTTTTCGATGATAAAGGCGCTGACTCCCCTGGCTTTCTTTTCCCTGTCGGTAACGGCAAAGACAATATAGATTTCCGCTTCGCCGGCGTTGGTTATAAATATTTTATTTCCGTTAAGGACGTAGCTGTCTCCGTCCAAAACGGCAGTTGTGCGCATGGCCGCTGCGTCAGTCCCGGCTGTAGATTCAGTTAAACCGTAAGCGCCCAGCTTTTCTCCCAGGGCCATCGGTTCCAGGAATTTTTTCTTTTGCTCCTCGCTGCCGTACATGTAAAGCGGCCATCCGGCCAGTGATATATGCGCCGACAGGGTGGTACCGGCCGAAGCATCGACCCGGGAAAGCTCTTCCACGGCGATCACGTAGCTGATGTAGTCACATTCGCCCCCGCCATATTTTTCGGGCCACGGAATTCCGGCTAGCCCCAGCTCACCCATTTTATCAAACAGTTCCCTTGAAAACTCTTCGTTATCGTCGCGCTCTTCTGCTCCCGGTTTTAACTCTTTTTCGGCAAAATCGCGGACCATCCGGCGGGTCATTTCCTGTTCTTCAGTCAGTTCAAAATTCATCTCTTCGACCTCCTTCTGCAAACAGCATTTTCTAAAAATATTTTACTTTTCAGGCTGGGCGATCGACCGCTGATCTGCGCGTATTATTTTTTTAGGTTTTTATCCGTTTAGCAGCTCACGGGCAACCACGATGCGCTGGATCTGGTTGGTCCCCTCGTAAATCTGGGTGGCCTTGGCATCACAAAAATAACCGGCCAGCGGTCCGGCAGAGCCGGCGGCGGGAATACCGCATAGATCGATACAGCGCGTCGCCACCGCTACGGCCAGGTCAGTGGCATAATATTTGGCCATGGAGGCCTCCCTGGAACACTTTTTCCCCGACTCTTTAACCGCAGCCGCCCGGTAAACCAACAGGCGCGCCGCTTCGAGACGGGTGGCCAGATCGGCCAGGGTAAAAGCGGCCGATTGCCCCGGCTTCTGCCCGGAAATCTCCTGCTCTTTTAAATAAGCGGTCGTATAATCAAGTGCGGCCCGGGCCAGGCCCAGCCCCTGGGCGGCGATGCCGATCCTGCCGCCGTCAAGCAAAGACATAGCAATATGAAAGCCGGCCCCTTCCTGACCAAGCCTGTTCGACGCCGGAACATGCACGTCCTCCATCCTGATCTCAGTGGTGCTCGAGCGGTTCAAACCCATCTTTTTTTCTGATTTACCGGCGGTTAAACCCGGCAATCCTTTTTCCACCAGGAAAGCGCTGATTCCTTTATGCCCGCGTCTGCGATCAACGGTGGCAAATACGGTATAAAGATCCGCTTCACCGCCGCTGGTAATAAACAGTTTACAGCCGTTAAGGAGGTAGCCGCCATTTACCGCTTTAGCGCCGGTGTTCAAGGCGGCGGCATCAGAACCGGCCCCTGCTTCGGTCAGGGCAAAAGCACCGAGCAGTTCACCATGGGCCAGGCCGGCCAGGTAACGCTTTTTTTGTAAGTCAGTGCCAAAATATAATAGCGGAAAGGTGCCCACCGAGGTATGGACCGCTAGGATTGCCCCTGTCGAGGCGCAAACCCGGGAAAGCTCTTCGATCAACAGGGTGTAAGTCAAAAAGTCCTCTCCCTGTCCTCCCCACTCCCGGGGTAAAGGCAGGCCCATATAGCCCCTTGCGGCCGCTTTTTGCAGGTTTTCCCGGGGATAATGTTCACCGCGATCAATTTCTGTTTCTGCAAAGCGGCGGAACTCTTCTTTTTTAGCAGCATGGTAATCGGATAATACAAAATTCATTAGCTGCCCCTCTGCTGAGCCTTTTTATCTCCCATTAAGTTTATTTCTACCGGCTCCACCCGTAGTCATGATTTTTCATAATGATCTGCCCCGGCCCCCGGCGCAAAGGTTTTTTAACCTTTACTTTAAACCTTCACGTTAAACCTTCACTATGGTGGCCTCACCCTGGGCTGCGCCGCTGCAAATCGCGGCCAGGCCGCAGCCGCCGCCGCGCCGGCGCAGTTCGGAGATCAGGGTAAGCAGTATCCGCGCTCCGCTGGCCCCGATTGGATGGCCGAAAGCAACCGCTCCGCCGTTAACGTTAACCTTCTTTTCGTCCCACCCGCCCAGCTTAATGCTGGTCAGGGCTACGGCGGCAAACGCTTCGTTCACTTCGATCAAATCGAGCTGATCGGCCTTTAGCCCGGCTTTATTCAGGGCCACCGCCGCCGCCTCGTAAGGGACGGTGGCTATATAGCGCGGCTCACGCGAAGCGGTCCCGGAGGCAACAATTTCTGCCAGCGGCTCCAGGCCCTGTTCACGGGCTTTTTCTATTGAGGTCAAAACAAGCGCCGCTGCGCCGTCAGATATCCCGGGAGCATTTCCGGCCGTGATCAGGCCGCCGGTTTCAAAAGCGGGCGGAAGTTTGGCCAGTTTTTCCAGGCTTGTGTCCGCGCGAGGCAGTTCATCGCGCACAATAAAATGCGGACCTCCTCTTTGGCCCGGCACCGGTACCGGCACAATTTCTTCTTCCAGGCGGCCGCTTTCCATCGCTTCCACCGCCAACCTGTGGCTGCGCAGGGCCCACCGATCCATCTCTTCCCGGTTTATGCCGTGCTCGGCCGGGACGGCGCTGCCATGCACGCCCATATGCACATCGTGGAAAGGGCACCACAGACCGTCGTGAACCATGGCATCAATTACCCGGGCATCGCCCATACGGTAACCGGCCCGGGCTCCGGGCATAAAATACGGGCCGGCGCTCATATTTTCCATGCCGCCGGCAACCAGGACGGAAGCCTCCCCGGTCCTGATCAGGGCATCGCCGATATTTACCGCCCGCAGGCCGGAAGCGCAAACCTTATTGATTGTGTCCGAGGGCACGCCATAGGGCAGGCCGGCTTTTATCGTCGCCTGCCGGGATGGAATCTGGCCGGCCCCGGCCTGCACTACCATGCCCAGTAAAACATTATCGACCGCTTCTCCCGGCACCTTGGCCCGAATCAGGGCTTCCCCGACAGCAATTGCGCCCAGTTCCACCGCCGGCACAGACTGCAGCGCTCCCAAAAACCGTCCAAAAGGAGTTCTGGCAAAACCAACCACAACAGTCGACTGCATAGCTCACCGTCCCCGCTAATATTTTCCTCTTTATGCTTACACCATCTTTATATAATGTAAAACCGGCTGCTTGCGCTGCCGGCCGGCCGCATCAGTGCTGCAGGGCCCGGTGGGCAATGTCGCGGCGGAAATAAGCGCCTTCGAATTTTATCTGATCGCAGGCATAATAAACCCGATCAAGGGCTCCAGGCAGGTCGCTGTCCCAGGCGGTAACGCCGAGCACCCTTCCGCCGGCGGTCACCAAACATTCATTTTTGACAGCGGTGCCGGCGTGAAAAACAGCCACCTTGCCAGCGCCGGACTGCTCGGCCTGCTCAATCCCCTCGATCAGAATCCCTTTTTCGTAACTGCCCGGATAACCTTTAGACGCCATAACCACGCAGACAGCCGGATCATTTTTCCACTCGACCTGCAGTCCGCCGAGATCACCTGCAGCAGCTGCCGCCAGCAGGGGCAGCAGATCGGACTGCATGCGCGGGATCAGGGCCTGCGCTTCAGGATCGCCAAAGCGGACATTAAACTCAAGCACATTAAACTCTTCTTTGGAAACCATCAAACCGGCATAGATAACCCCGCGAAAATCAATGCCCAGGTCATTAAAACCTTTCAGCAGGGGCCGGAAAACTTGTTCTTCAGTCCGGCGGGCCAACTCGCCGCTGTAGATCGGTGCCGGCGAATAAGCGCCCATTCCTCCGGTGTTCGGTCCCTTATCGCCCTCGCCAATGGCCTTATGATCCTGCGAAGAAGGCAAAAAAGCCAGCTTTTTGCCGTCGGTCACCGCCAGCACAGAAACCTCTTCTCCGCTCAGGCAGTTTTCGATTACCACCCGGTTACCGGCTTCCCCAAATTTCTGCTCGATCATAATATCATAGAGGGCCTGTTCGGCCTCGGAAGGCCCGGAAGCCACGGTCACCCCTTTGCCGGCCGCCAGGCCGTCTGCTTTGATCACCACCGGTCCGCCGTAAAAACGGGACAGGTGGCTGCGGGCACGATCGAAATTATCAAAGACCGCGAAAGCGGGCGAAGGGATTCCCCACTGTTTCATCTTTTCTTTGGCCCAGACCTTGCTCCCTTCGAGCCTTGCTCCCCTGCTGTCCGGCCCGAAAACTTTTAAACCGTCCGCCTGAAAATGATCAGTGAGGCCGAGCACCAGCGGAGCTTCCGGGCCGACAATTGTCAGTTCAATTTTCTCCTGCAGGGCCCATTTTTTCAGGTTGGCGATATCATCAGCAGCAATGTCGACACACTCCGCCACCCTGGAAATTCCCGGATTGCCCGGGGCACAGTAGAGTTTTTCCAGGCCGGGACTCTGGGCCAGTTTCCAGGCTAAAGCATGCTCGCGTCCGCCACTACCGACAATCAGCACGCGCATCGATAAACAACTCCTTTAATGTTTAAAGTAACGCCGTCCGGTAAAAACCATGGCCAGGCCATGGCGGTTGCACAGTTCGATCGATTCCTGATCTTTTTGTGATCCGCCCGGTTGGACTATCGCCGTTATGCCGGCTTTTGCCGCCTCTTCAACGGTATCGGGAAAGGGGAAAAATGCATCTGAACCGAGCGCTGCCCCGCGCGCTTTTTCGCCGGCCTGGTTAAGGGCAATCCGGGCCGCACCGATCCGGCTCATCTGGCCGGCGCCGATACCAAAAGTCCGGCTGCCGCCGGCAACCACTATGGCGTTGGAGCGCACATGTTTGACCACTTTCTGGGCAAAACTCAGCCCGGCCCATTCTTCTTCAGTCGGTGTTCTTTTGGTTACTACTTTACCCTCGTTCACATTAACCGGATGATGATCATGGGTTTGAAGCAGTACCCCGCCGGCGATTTTTTTCAGATCAAATTGGTCCCTTTGCTCCCGGCCCGGCTCGAGTTCCAGTAAGCGAATATCTTTTTTATGCTCTAAAACAGCGAGTGCCTCGCCGGTAAACTTTGGCGCGGCAATCACCTCTAAAAATATTTTGCTCATCTCCTGCGCGGTTGCTTCGTCCACCGGCCGGTTCAATGCCAAAACTCCGCCAAATATCGATACCGGGTCAGCCTGAAAAGCCAGGTCGTAAGCCTCGTGAAGCACGGAGGCGGAGCCCACCCCGCAGGGATTGGCGTGCTTAACCGCCACTGCAGTCGGATAATCAAATTCGATGACCAGGTCCCAGGCTGCGTTCAGGTCGTTTAAATTGTTGAAAGAAAGCGCTTTACCCTGCAGCTGTCGGGCTGCAGCCAGTCCCCCCGGCATCCCGGACGAAACATAAAAGGCAGCCTCCTGCTGCGGATTTTCCCCGTAGCGCAAATTCTGCCGCTTGCTGTAGGAAAGATTTAGATGATCGGGATAAAATTCAACACCGGCCTCCGGACGGGCGTTAAAATAAGCGGCGATCGCCGTATCGTAACCGGCGGTATGCGAAAATGCTTCTGCCGCCAGGCTGAAACGGGTCGCGGCGCTGACAGACCCCGTATTTTTCAATTCTTCAAGCAGGGGACCGTAACGTTCCGGGTTGACCACCACCGCCACATAGGCATGGTTTTTGGCCGCCGCCCTGAGCATGGTCGGCCCGCCAATATCGATATTTTCCACCGCGTCTTCGTGTCCGGTTCCTTCGCGGGCAATTGTCTGTTCAAAGGGATAGAGGTTGACTACCACCAGTTCGATCGGATCGATTCCATGTTTTTTTAATTCAAGCCTTTGGTCTTCCCGGTCCGGGCAGGCCAGGATCGCAGCATGAATAAAGGGGTGCAAGGTCTTCACCCGTC
>SLRT01000100.1 GCA_007130825.1 Syntrophomonadaceae bacterium
CCTCACGCTCAGGTTTCAGGGTGCGGTAGTTGATTGTCTCCGGTTTCTTGACTTCCCCCCTTGACCAGGCTCTTACTTGTTCAGATGACGCCAATCCCACTTTCAAGGCATCAAAATTATTTACATCCAACAAAAAGATCTCTCCTTTCGCCAGGTTTTAAACCTGAGGCTACTAGTAGATGCTTTCTTCATCTTCTTCCAACTCTTCTGCTTGCCCTGATAACTCTTCATCTTTTGCTTCTTCCTTCTTCTCGATAGATTGCCCCGTATCCGATTGATCGGAGTTTTCATCGTCTTCCTGTTCAAGCTCCTCAAGTTGATCAAGAGAAACCTCTTCAACATTTTCCCCCTGAAGATCCAGCGGCGCAGAAGAACCTTCTTCTTCCGCTTCCTCAGCTTTTTCCTCTTCTTTAGCATCTTCAGTCACATTTTCGTGACTTAAATCTATCTTGTCGTCCTCTTCTTCCTCGTCTTCTTCCTCTTCATTTACAACTTCATCTTTTATTTCTTTTTTCTTCATATAATGATCAAGGTCATCTTCATCTGATTCCATACCTTCTATATTTACATCCAGGCGACGGTAATCGCTGTCATCATCGGCTTCTTTGATTTCGACTTCTCCCGCTTCTTCACTGAGCACCCGGACATCTAAAGAAAGGCTCTGCAGTTCCTTCACTAAAACCTTAAATGATTCGGGCACACCCGGTTCGGGAATATTTTCCCCTTTGACAATGGCCTCGTAGGTTTTCACCCGGCCGACAACATCGTCTGATTTGACCGTAAGGATCTCCTGTAAGGTGTAAGCGGCGCCGTAAGCTTCCAGGGCCCAAACTTCCATTTCTCCAAACCGCTGGCCGCCGAATTGCGCTTTTCCGCCCAGAGGCTGCTGGGTGACCAGGGAATAAGGGCCGGTTGAACGGGCATGAATCTTATCGTCAACCAGGTGGGCCAGCTTTAGCATATAGACATAACCGACCGTTACTCTTTCATCAAACGCCTCCCCGGTCCGGCCGTCGTAAAGTATAGATTTACCGTCTTCTGAGAGTCCGGATTCCCGGAAACAGTCAAAAACATCCTTTTCGGAAGCCCCGTCAAAAACCGGGGAAGCAATACTTATACCCAGGGTGCTGGCCGCCCAGCCCAGGTGGGCTTCTAAAATCTGCCCGATGTTCATCCGTGAAGGCACACCGAGCGGGTTGAGGACAACATCAAGGGCGGTGCCGTCGGGCAAAAATGGCATATCTTCTTCCGGTAAAATCCGGGCAATAACACCTTTATTCCCGTGGCGGCCGGCCATTTTATCCCCTTCGGACACTTTTCGTTTCTGGGCTACATAAACGCGGACCAGCTGATTCACACCGGGCGAGAGCTCGTCGCCTTCCTCGCGGTTAAAGACCTTGACATCGACGACTATGCCTGATTCGCCGTGGGGGATACGCAGTGAAGTATCCCTCACCTCCCGGGCTTTTTCCCCGAATATGGCCCGCAGCAAACGTTCTTCTGCGGTCAGTTCCGTCTCGCCCTTGGGGGTTACCTTGCCGACCAGGACATCACCGGCTCTCACTTCGGCCCCGCTGCGGATTATCCCCCGCCCGTCGAGATCTTTTAATGCCTCTTCGCCGACGTTCGGTATGTCGCGGGTGATTTCTTCCGGACCGAGCTTTGTGTCCCGGGCCTCGGACTCGTATTCTTCGATATGGATGGAAGTAAAAGTATCTTCTTTGACC
This sequence comes from Syntrophomonadaceae bacterium, assembly GCA_007130825.1. Classification (GTDB taxonomy): domain Bacteria; phylum Bacillota; class Dethiobacteria; order DTU022; family DTU022; genus B1SED10-74M. The sequence continues at coordinate 1,728 of SLRT01000100.1, forward strand.
AGTTTTTCGCTGATCAAAATCGCATCCTCATAGTTGTAACCTTCCCAGGGCATAAAAGCGACCAAAACATTACGGCCCAGGGCCATTTCGCCCAAATTGGTGCAGGAACCGTCAGCAAGAACCTCTCCGGACCTGACTTCCTGGCCCCGCCGCACCACCGGGTGCTGGTTAACACAGGTTCCCTGGTTGGAGCGCTTAAATTTTTGCAGGTAATAGATATCGATCCCGCCTGTAAAACCGGGAACCCGATCGGTTTCGAAACGCTCCCTGGTCCGGCCGTTAATCCTGTAGTTCCGCTCGTCGCTGTCATCTTGACGGCGAACAATAATTTCATTACTGGTAACCCGCACCACTTCACCGTCGAACAGGCAAATCGCCACCGCACCGGAGTCGATAGCGGCCTTGTGTTCAAGGCCGGTCCCGACAAACGGCGCTTCGGTTTGCAGCAGGGGAACAGCCTGACGCTGCATATTGGCGCCCATCAGGGCCCGGTTGGCATCATCGTTCTCCAAAAAAGGAATCAGGGCAGTGGCCACGCTGACCAGCTGTTTCGGTGAAACGTCCATAAAATCGACTTCGTTGGGGTGACGCATAACCGTATCATAATAGTAGCGGCAGATTACCCGGTTACTGGCAAATCTTCCTCTTTCATCAAGCTTGGCGTTGGCCTGGGCGATAACAAAACGGTCTTCATCATCGGCTGTGAGATAAACAATCTCCGAGGTCACCCGGCCTTCTTTCTTATCAACCCGCTGGTACGGGGTTTCGATAAAACCATATTCGTTAATGCGGGCGTAGGTGCCCAGCGATCCAATCAAGCCGATGTTCGGCCCCTCCGGGGTCTCAATCGGACAGATCCGGCCGTAGTGCGAGTGGTGAACATCACGCACCTCGAAGCCGGCCCTTTCCCGGCTCAGCCCGCCCGGCCCGAGCGCGCTGAGGCGCCGTTTATGGGTCAGCTCAGCAAGCGGGTTGGTCTGATCCATAAACTGGGAAAGTTGGCTGCTGCCGAAAAACTCTTTAATCGAAGCAATCACCGGCCTGATATTGATCAGGGCCTGCGGCGTAATCGCCTCCACGTCCTGGATAGTCATCCGTTCACGGACGACTCTTTCCATGCGCGACAGGCCGATTCGAAACTGGTTTTGCAGCAGTTCTCCGACGCTGCGCAGCCTCCGATTGCCGAGGTGATCGATATCGTCTACATGGCCGATCCCGTCAAACAGGTTTAAAATATAGTTAACAGCGGCGACAATATCGGCAGTAACCAGGTGTCTGGTCGATAAATCAACTTTACCGTTTCCGATCACCAGGTTGCTTTTGTCCCGGTAATTAATGCTTGCCCGTTGAATATTGTGTTCGTCGATCACCCGGGCCGCATCTTCATCGACAATAGTTCCGGCCGGATAAAGAACCGATCCTTCGACCGGGTCTTTAACATCCTCGGCCAATTCATGGCCGAAAAGGCGCTCGGTCATCGACAGCTTCTTGTTTGCTTTGAATCTGCCCACATAAGCAAAATCATAACGCTTGCCGTCAAAAAATAACGACTCAAAAAGGGAACGCGCATTTTCAGCGTTTAAAGGTTCGCCGGGACGCAGGCGCTTGTAAATTTCGAGCAGGGCTGACTCCACCGAATCGGTATGATCTTTTTCCAGCAGATCGTCCAGGCGGTGATCATGGCCTAAAAGCGCTTTTATATCTTCATCGGTCCCGTAACCGATAGCCCGCAGCAGGACAGAAACCGGAATTTTCCTGGTCCGATCCACGCGCACATATATTCCTTCAGAAACATCGGTCTCAAATTCAAGCCAGGTTCCGCGGTTGGGAATAATCGTGGCGCTGACCAGTTCCTTACCCGTGGTTCCGCTCGGATCGGGCTGCTTTTTGAAATAAACTCCGGGTGAACGAACCAGCTGACTGACAATAACCCTTTCGGCACCGTTGATTATAAAGGTCCCGTTTTCAGTCATCATCGGAAAGTCACCCATAAAAACTTCCTGTTCTTTGACTTCACCGGTTTCCTGGTTAATCAGCCGCACCTTTACTTTTAAAGGCACTGCATAGGTGGCATCCCTTTCCTTGCAGTCTTCAACGGAATACTTGGCCTCACCCAGAGAATAATCAAAAAATTCAAGGACCAGGTTGCCGGTAAAATCCTGTATCGGTGAAAAATCATCAAATATTTCTTTCAGACCCTGGTTAAGAAACCAGTCAAACGAACTGCGCTGGACTTCAATTAAACTTGGCAGGTCAAGAACTTCTGTAATCCGGGCAAAAGAACGCCGTTTTCTTATGCCGGTAGCGACACTAGTAGACATTAAAAAAAATCACTCCCCCGATAGCTGGTTTATGATTTAAAACCATTTTAAAAGGCTGAACTACCAAACAGCCAAAACTCTGTTACTCCTATGGGTATGTCTGTCATTACTGAGAAGGCTAATCAAATCACACTCAAAAAGATCATAGTAGTACTAGACATCTGTTAATATTATCATGATAATGCCTGGATGTCAACGGGTGCAGAAAAAATATTTAGGAAAAAGGTAAAAACCAGACAGTATTGTAATTTCCAACTAATGTCATTCTAATTTACATAGCCCTGACTGTCATCCCTTTGCTACAACAATAACAAAAACCGGGGGTTATTTCAACCACGCCGCGCCCGGTTCTTGTTCATCGGGCCGGGA
>SLRT01000073.1 GCA_007130825.1 Syntrophomonadaceae bacterium
CCATGGTAGCGTCTGCGCGGGGGATTTCTTCTTGATCTACGGTCAGGGTCTGTTTTTTTTGCACAACCTCCAGCGGTAAAATTTCATCTTTAAACCTGCCTTCTTCCATTGCTTTTACCGCTTTTTGGTGACTTTCTAACGCAAAACTGTCCTGTTCTTCACGATCTATACCGTATTTTTCCGCCAATAATTCAGCAGTAGCGCCCATTAACATTCCTGCCAGGGGGCACATGAAGCCATCTTTGTGTAAAGCGTCATACGCGGTCATATCCCCCATCCGGGCGCCCCAGCGAGCCTTGTCAAGAATATAGGGAACATTAGAAGCGGACTCTGTTCCTCCGACCACTACCGTATCGGCATCCCCGGTAAGGATCGATTTCGTTCCCTGAATAGTTGCCTGTAAGCTGGAAGCACAGCGTATATTAATCGTATATGCGGGGACATCGACCGGTAAACCGCCCATGACCGTAGCCATCCGGGCCACATTAGGCCCTATTCCAGCTTGCCATCCACACCCAAAAACCAGCTCCTGAACTTCTTCACCGGATATGCCGGCTCTCTTAACTGCCTCTTCAACAACTTTCGCTCCCAATTCGGGAGCCCCAAAACTGCTTAAACTTCCTCCATACCTGCCTGCTATAGTTCTAACCGCACTTACTACAACCGGTTTGTGCATAACCTTGCCCACCAGAAGTGGGCTGATCCCTCCTATCAGTATGTTTTATAAATATATGCTCCTGATCTTCATATTTAAAAACTTTAAAAACAGAAGCAAAAAACTGTGTAGCTAATAATTTACAGAAGCAACTACTTTAAAATATTTTCCTTCATTATGCTACCATCAAGTCACGTAAAAAGCAACTTCTATACAGGCCTTGACCGGTAATTAATCTAACCCCTTAAAGTCCAGTGTCCGGTCATTTAACTGGGAAAAATCACTCCTAACTTGATGAACTTGTTCCCGGTCAACAGTAAAAGATACCGTGCACGGTTCCTCAGAACTGCTTGCCCTAATTATCCCCCGGGGATCCACTACTGTGCTATGACCGAGGAAACGTATACCCCGGTTAATTCCGGCACAGTTACAGGAAATCAGGTAACAGCTGTTTTCCAAAGCCCTTGCTTGATTAAGAACCAGCCAGTTTGACCAGCGTGGGAAAGGCCATGCCGAGGTAACCAGAAATATTTCCGCACCCTGATCCAACATAAAACGGTACAGCTCCGGAAAACGCAGGTCGTAGCATGTCGATAACCCCAATACCCCGATTTCTGTTTCCACTACAATTGCTTCACAACCCGGAGTAAGCAGCTCTTTTTCCCTTGAACCATAACTAAACAAATGAATCTTGCGATATACTGCAATTATCTTCCCCCGATTATCCAACATAACGCTGGTATTGTACAACTTCTTGCCGACTTGTTCCACAAAACTTCCGGCAAAGACAAAAGAATTTATTTCACGGGCTTTCTCAGCAATTGTACTAACAGTAACTCCATCTATGGTTTCGCATTCTTCCTCGTAGAGATCAAAAGAAAAATATCCAATATTCCATAGCTCCGGAAAAAGTATTAAATCTGCTTCACGTGACTGTTCCATCTGAGCCAGGGCAAATTGAATACGATCTTTTTTGCTTTGCCGATCATTAATTTCCAACTGCAGAGCAACCACCTTAAACATGCCAGGTCCCCTTTCAAAAACTCTTCCTTAAATAAAAAAGGTTATGCGCTAAGGATTTTCATCAGAAAAACTCCCTGATTTCACAGGGCTAAATAAAAACCACACCGGGTGCATATCCCAGCATCTGCTAAACATACATGCCGTTATCATTACTGTTTTTTAGAATTTGTCTTCTTTCTTTCCATTCCGGCATTATCAAAGCCAAAATATTGTAAAATTGGGCATCATGGTTTCTGGATATAAAATGGGCCAGTTCATGCAAGATCACATAATCAATACATTCCCTGGGACCTTGAATCAGCTTGGTATTTAAAGTAATTTTTTGTTTACTCCAGGAGCAGGATCCCCACCTTGTTTTCATTGTTCTAATCGTAATCCTTGGTTTTTTTAGAACATGATACCTGTTAAATTCAGCATGCCTTTTATCAAGTGACTGGTGAAAAACCAGCCGTGCCTGCTCTTTAACCCACCGGTTGTATAGTTTTTCTTTACGGGAAAAATCATTTATGTCCTTCATATAAAAACAGATCTCGTTTTGCTTTATATTTACCGTTTCTCCGTTTTCAGCCGGCAAAACTTTTAACCGGTATTGTTGACCAAGGTAATAAATGACTTCACCGTTGATGTATTCCCGGTTTTCTTGTAAACGGCGTTTTTGATCAAAGTGCCTGATATTTGTTATAATCCAGGGAGCCTTTTCCCGGACGACCTGTTCAACGTATACAGCGGGCACCATTTTGTTGGCTGAAACGATCACTGTTGAGTCAGGGCGCACTTTAAGGTTCACATTTTTTACATTTTTCCTCTGAAGAACATAGGAAATTGTTTGACCTTCATGGTTAATTGTATGGTTTGCCACTTTTAGCCCCCTTTGGATTCTAAGTGTTGATAATTAGTTCGCATCAGCTTAGTGATAGTCCTGCCGCTATCCAAGCTTTCTTCCGGTACATTTTTTGCCACTCAACCGGAAGAATTTGCTCTCCCTGTTTATTCCCCGGTTATTCCCCGTTTTTTAATACTTCCTTTCGGTCCAGGTGCCTGACCTTTCTCACCGCTATTGGCTATAACCAGCCTTGCGGTTGCCTTGTTCACAGTTCTGCAAGATCGGCTGCCTGGTCTCTTTTTTAAGCACCAGGACAAAAGTTTCAGCTGCCTGCTCTTTTGCCACCGAGTAAAAAGCAAGAAGCCCCAACCTCCATACCAGGTAAAATGGAAAGAAAAATGAAAAATACATGCTGTTGTAATAATAAAACTCTGCAATCACCGAAAAATTATAAGCACAGGCCAGTGCTTTTAATTCATCAGGAGTGCATTTATGGTAATATCCATGGAAACCATGCTTTTTTTCCGTTTGGGGATAAAGTAAAAGCAGAATAGCTTTTTTTATGGACTGGGGCAAAAGCATGTTCAGTCGTGCATAGAGAGCGTTTCTGCTCGGTACAAAAATCAGGGCCAGGCCGCCAGGTTTTAATATGCTGGAAAAGGACGCAAACGCAGCATCAACGTCATTAACATGCTCCAACAGGGCCTGGCAAATCAAGATATCGCCGTCGTTATCTCCTCTAAAGCAGGCGATATCCTGACAAATTAGTTTATCGTATGCCCCTTCAGGAGCTTTGTTCAGTTCTTCTTCATTAATGTCAATGCCGACTACTGTGGCCTTTATACGGTTCTTTTCGCTAAACTTTAAATAAGGGCGTTTTCCGCCACCAACATCATAAATTACCAGGTTTTCCTGCAAATAATTGGGAACAATACGCTCCTGGTAGTCCCTGTGGCCGTCTAAGCGAAACTTTTCAGGCAAGATCTTATCAAAATTACGGCTGAGCCACTTTTGACTGTTAAGCAAACTCCTGAAGAGAAAGACACAGCAAGAAAAATGATAGCGCCTGGAATAACCAGGACGCTTGCTGAGATGCTTTTCAGGTTCATTAGATCCGCTCATGGCTCATTCCTTCAGACTGCAAAAAAATATAATTTGAACACTTGACCATTAATCGACCGGTAAATGAAAATATCAGGTTACGGCCCAAACGCCCGACGGTTTTAATGATTTGACAGATGAAGAGGATACTTAAACTGCAGCTTAAGCATCAGCTTTTCCAGCCAGGTAGAAAGCTCCCGCTTTTCCGGTTTTCTCCGGCACTGTGTGAAACTTTACTCCCCGGAACCAGCTTTTAAGCTGGTTTTCAAAAGTTTCTTCCCGGCGTGAAGACCAGAAACAGGCAACACCCCGGGGATGCAGGCATTCCTTTATAAGCTGCAGCCCTCCTTGTTGATAAAAAAAGGCATTGGAAGGAAGGCTAAGCCAACTGCTACCATTATCGGTATCAACCACGATTAGCTGGTACCTCCGGGCCGGATCTTGCATTACCGCCTGTGCTTCTTCCTCAAGCACCTTTCTAAAGTCGCAGTTAACCAGTCCGACCCGGGGATCGGAAAGGGCCTCTTTGTTAACATTTCCGAGGATTTCCCGGTTCCACCGGATTACAGCCGGTTCTATCTCCGCCACAATTACCCGGCCTACCTCTTCCCAATCCAAAGCTTCCCGGAGGCTGTAGCCTACTCCCAGTCCGCCCATCAGTATTCTTAAAGGACCCTTTTCACAGGGATTAACCAGCTTCAAAGCTTCCCTGACCACAGCCTTCTCCGAAGCTCCGTTGTAAGTAGCCATCAGGAAAACCCCGTTATAAATAATTTCATATTCTTTTCCCCGCCGTTGGATCTGTATTTCTCCGGCAAGCCCATGGCATCTTTCGATAACTACCGCGGTTTCTCCTGACCAGGCCATTTCCTATCTGCCCCTTTTGCGCATTTTTAAACTCAAGAAATTATCTTTTAATTATGATCATGTTCTTGTGTTGGCCAACAGGTTTATTGATCGCGCCAAGTTCTGATCGGCAAAACGGTCGGCTGGATTTTTAAAGTTTTCCCTCGACAAAAGATCCTGCAATTATTATAGCACGAGCCCTATAACCGCATGGCTAAAGATTGACATGGCCGGCAATAAATTTTAAGATAATTCCATGAAGAAGAAAAAAAATGACATCCTGCTCTGTGATCTGGACGCTTTTTTTGCTTCGGTGGAACTGCTGGATAATCCTGCTCTTGAAGGCATACCGGTTCTGGTCGGCGGCAGTCCGGAAGGCAGGGGAGTAGTTTCCACCTGTTCATATGAAGCAAGAAAATACGGCGTGCGTTCGGCCATGCCCATGAAAAAGGCTCTTGCCCTTTGCCCGGGTGCTGTTGTTTTGCGGGGGCGTATGTCCCGGTATAAAGAAATGTCCGACCAGGTTCGCCTGATATTTCAAAGATTCACCCCTGATATCGAGTTTGTTTCTATCGACGAAGCATACCTGGCTGTTAAGGAGGGCCGTGGTCCTGTTACGGGCCGCGCCATTCATACCGCCGTCAGGGAAGAACTGGGGTTACCGATCAGCGTTGGCATTTCTGTCAACAAGCTGCTGGCTAAGATAGCGTGTGAACTGGCCAAGCCAAATAATGTGGGCGCTATCTGGCCCGTTGATATCCAGGATCGCTTATGGCCTCTTCCGATCAGGATGCTGCCCGGAATAGGACCGGTAACCGAAGAAAAACTTCACCGCCTGGGGATTAAAACCATCAGAGATTTAGCTTCCTGTCCAAAAAAAACTCTTGTCCGGGTGTTTGGCAATAACACGGAAACCATTCATTGTTATGCCCATGGTATTGATAACCGGGAATTTGAGGCTGAACATGAAGCAAAATCGATTTCTGAGGAAACAACCTTCCCCGAAGATATTCACGATCGGGAAGCTATTCAGGCAGTACTGCTGGAACTTTCATCTGGAGTAGGCTACAGGTTACGCTCAAGCGGAACCAGCGCCAGGACGATTACCCTGAAATTGCGTTTTAAAGACTTCCGGACCATTACCCGCAGTATAAGCCTGCCTGAAACAATATGCAGAGATTCAGATATCTACCGCGCGGCCCGGAGCCTTTTTGAAAAGCACTGCTCCAAGCCCCCCTGGCGCCTGGTCGGAGTGCAGGCTTCAGGCTTTGAACAGGGCAGCCAGATATCACTGCTAAAACCTTCACCGGAAGAGGAAAAAGAAGGAAAATTGACGTTAACCAGAGATACGCTGCGGAAAAAATACGGTTCAGAGGTTGTTTTTCAGGGCAGGAGGCTGAAGAAAAAATAGCAATAAGTCCTGATGCTTAACGCAGAAAATACGCGGCGATTTGCGCTACCAGTCGGCCTTCATGCTCTTCATGAGCAATAAGATGAAAATACAGCAAACCTTGTGGCAAAAACCTTCGCCTTTTTATTCACTGTGCAAGGAAAGCAAGATCGCTTACAAAGCCGTTTTTACTTAAGAGATTCTTTTTCAGGTTTGTAAATATCACGATCATAGCGAAAACAGGCCTGGGCTTCCGCAGAAATAAAAGGCTTATTATTGATGATCATCGAGGTAATGTTTTTACCGATACCCGGACCAAGCATTAATCCCTGGCCGCACATGCCTACTGCAAGGATCAAACCCTCAAGACCGGGGACTTTATCAACAATCGGCACTCCGTCAGGGCTCATCGGATAACAGCCGCGCCAGATACGGCGGATTAGAAGATTTTTAAAACCGGGAATGAGCGAAATCATCCGGCCGGCCAGGGTCGGTAAGAACTCGGATAAGGATTCCCGGTCAGTACCGAAAAACAGCTCTTTCGGAGTATAGCAGAAGATAATTTGTCCTTCATTATTCTGTCCAAAATAAAAATTTGCTGTTTTGCCTTCCGGACCGGGACGAAGATCAACGACCAGGGGGTCCAGAAATTTTTTAATCGGTGCCGATATACCCGCTTCGTGAGAATCGGGGGTAACCGGGATTTCAATATTGAGCAATGACGAATGCTCGGCCGCATCTGCTCCGGTTGCCAGGACCACCCATTCCGCAGAATAGCTGTCCCGGTCGGTCTTGACACCGGTAATCTTATTGCCGCTTTTTATATGATAACCGGTGACCCTCTCGTTGAAGTGATAATCGGCGCCATATTTCATCGCTTCCCGCTGGAAAGCAACCGGTAAAACAATAGAAGAAACCTGGCCGTCTTCAGGTGAATAGGTTCCGCCCCGCAATCCAATAGGATTGATACCGGGAATTAGTGTTTTAATTTCTTCTGGGTTGACCCATTCTATGTTCAGCCCATGGTTTTTCTGGTAAGGCAAAAGATCCTTTAAAGTATTTTCAGTATTTTGATCATAAACCGGAAAGCAATAACCACCGGCCTTCCATCCAACATCAAAACCGTGTTTTTCTTTCCAGTTAGAAATAATCTTCAGACTTTCCAAAGCTGTGCTGATTTTACCGGGATCGGAATGAGTCGCTCTCACCCCACCGATAGCTGCTTTGTTATCACCCTGACCGGCGGCGGCGCGTCGATCCAAAACAAGGACTTTTAAACCGGCTTCGGCAAGGTGATAGGCCGTTGGGTTTCCCACGCTTCCACAACCGACGACAATGGCATCATATGTTTTATTGGCCGGCATGATTATTCTCCTCATCGTCTTCTTGTTTGGCCGCAAAATCGCCGAGATGTACTTCTGCTACCAGGGGGCGGTGTGTCGGCATCGTTATTTCAGATAAAGGAATACCTTCTTCTTTATAAAGCCTTAAGATTAAATCGGTGCAGGTTTTTCCGTTACATCCGCCCAGGCCGGCTCTGACCATCGCCTTTAACTGGTTCATATCACGGACACCCGACCTGATGGCCTCAACAATTTCGCTTTTTCTTACCCTTTCGCAACGGCAGATAAACGGATCGTCTCCTTCATTTTCGCTTAATGCCGGCTCTATAGATTCCCCTTCGCGGGGTTCTCTGATTCTAAAACCGGCTACCTTTAATTTATCTTCAGCAGGCACTTCCAAAAGCAGCAGCCTCCGGGAGTTCTGTTCTTCTCTGTCTTTATAGGCTATAACCTTGCCGCTGCCGACAATATTGCCCTCCATATCAGTGGTAGTGACCAGATTGCCGACAGGAATGCTTTCGTTGACAAATTCATAAGGAAGCATTAACAAGGCTTTTTCTTTATCCGGGTCGTAATCATTAACCACCAGTGTAATAGCCAGGCCGGGACAGGCAAGCACGCACCGGCCGCAGCCGATACATTCCCCGCGAAACTCAGGAAGAGCCAGGATTGAACCGGGCATAGCGATACAGTTGTTGGGACAGGCCTCGGTACAGGGATTGCAGGGGATTTCCTGCATACAGCGAATCAGCGGATAGGACCGGTCATCCCTGTCTTTAGGCAAAAACGGTTCTGTTTCACTGGAATGATGCTTAAGCAGTTCGCCGAATTCTTCCCAATCGCTGGGAACAGGCAGGTCTATTCCCATTCCCTGGGCTATTCTACGCCCGATTATTTTCCCCGAAAAAATAGCTGCCGATGCTTCGGCTATTTCCCGGGCATCCCCGGCAGCGTAAGCCTCGATGCCGTAATCTTTTGCTTTCTGAAATAGTTCTTCGACAGAATTCAAACCGACCGCCATCAAAACTGTATCGACCTCAAACTTGCGCTCGCTACCAGGCACGGGCTGGAATTTATCATCGATTTCGGCGATGACCACCCGCTCCACTTCCTCTTCACCTTCAATACGCAAAACAGTATGTGAAGTCCATACCGGCACTCCAAGCCGTTTAATTTTATCTTCATGTACTTTGTAGCCGCCGCACTGCGGCAGGGCTTCGACCAGGCCGACGACATCTATACCGGCCTGTAAAGCATGATAGGCTCCGATTAGACCAACATTTCCTCCACCGATGATAAACAGTTTTTCCGCACAACGGACAAGATCGCGGTTGACCAGGGTTTGGAAAGCGCCCGCGCCGTAAACTCCGGGCAGATCCGAGCCGGGAAAGGCCAGACTTTTTTCCCGGGCGCCAGTCGAAAAAAGCACCCGTTTGGGATTAATTAAAGTATATGTTCCATTACCGGAAACACCAAATTTTTTATCGCTGAATACGCCGACCACAGCAGAGTTAAGCCAAACTTTTACCGTGGGCAGCTTTTTCAATTCATCGGCAAGAATGTGTCCGATATGCACTCCACGGTAACCGGCGTAACAGTCGGCAACCGAACCGAAAAAGTTGTGGGTTTGCAGGCTGAGCTTGCCACCAAGATCCTGTTTGTCATCAACAATCAGCACCTCGACCCCTGCATTACCCAGTTCAATCGCCGCACTGATCCCGGCCGGGCCTCCGCCAACAATCAAAACATCGACTTCAACCTCCGGTGGGTCAGCAACGATCGGTTTCTCCGGCGCCGTCTCATCGGTTAGTGCAGGCGGTCCCTCGACACTTTCTACCTCCATCCCCGGGGTAACCGGAGTCATGCAGGCTTTAACCGGTTTTCCATCTGCTACAACCATGCACTGTGAACACTGGCCGTTGACACAATATATACCCTGCGCTCCTCCATCCCGGTGATGATGCCCGAGGACCGTTATTCCGGCAGCATAAAGAGCAGAAGAAATCACCTCGCCCTCACGGGCGGTAAGCTCTTCTAAATTGAATGTAAAATTAAATTCGTTGCATTCAAGCGGGGGCAGGATGGGGTGCCTGCCAATCCGCCGCTGTTCTTCCTGCAGTTCACCCGCTGTTTCAGTTTCAGGCCGCACTGCGGCAAAATGCATCGCCGGTTTGTCGTTCAGCGAGTGCTGCCAGCTTCCTTGACGCAGCAGGAGTGCATACTGCAGGCATTGATCCGGTGTTAGGCACAAATACTGTTCTTCACGGCCGGTATAGTTATCCAGCAGTTCTTTACGTTTTATGGCATCAATGCGATAAGAAAAACTGCTTTCGATCCCATTTTCACTATCTTCTGTGATACCGGCAAGTTCATTGAGGGTCAGCAAACTTGCTTGCGGAGGAAGCAGGGAAGAAACACTGGGGTTGAAAGACACAACCCTTTGAGCTTTTACTTCCTGTAGTTCTTTTTCAGTGAACACACAGCGAACCTTCATATTGTAGGCCTGCAGAAGTTTTGCCGCATCATTCAATATTTCCAGCACTTTCGGTTCCTTAAGGTGCAACGACAGCAGCAGGTGAAGTTCCGGCAGCCTGTCCAGGTATAACAAGTCCGGCACTTCTTTTGATCCGGGTTCAAACAGGGAAGTTATTTCCTGCGGAAGAGCCGGTTTTAATTCCGGCCGGTCCTTTAGCCAGCCGACAATATCCAAGGCCAAATCCAAGCCGGAAGTATATTCAGTATCAAGGGCATACACCTTTTCCAGCACAGCAGGTATCGCTGCAGATGACTGTTTAAATTCCTGCCATACCCGGTAAGGCCCTTCACGCCCGGGATAAGGCTGCAGCAGCCCAAGATGCCTGTTCTCCATTCCACAAAGGTTCAATAACTTTTCGGCTGCGGTTAAGTACCGCTCTCCAAGGTCTCCTCCGCGGTGATAGGGACAGCTCAACCTGTCCCTGCACATCAGGGCAACACTATCTGCCCCGGCGGCCACACAATAAAGCAGGGTTGAAATATCGACACTGCCGATACAGCTGACCCGGATCACCTCTTTTTCACCGGCGGGCATTGGCGATCGCGGACAAACAAATACTATATTTTTACCTTTTAAATCCTGATCAAAAATAATATTTTCATAGTCGGTCAGGGCTTCGGTTTTGTTTTGCCGGATCGCCCCCGTGGGACATGATCCGGCACAAATTCCACAACCGACGCATGTAGTCGGTGAAATCTGCGCCACCGGGAGTTCGTCTTTCGGCATCATTACCCGGGGGATGGAAAAGGGACAGACTTCCTCGCAGATTCCACACCCCCTGCAGATATCGGTTTGCACTGAACAAACCGGTATTTCAAAATCCCGGCCCCAAATCTTTAAAACCTGGTCTTTTTGTTCAAAAGGAATTGCATCAGTAGGGCAAACGTAAACACAGGCCCGGCAGCCCGTACAATCCCCGGCGATACCATCGGGATTTGGCCCAACCAGCTTATCCACACCCCGGCCCAGGGTAGTGATCGCTCCCGGACCGCAATCCTGGCAGGCCCTGGTACAAAGTCCGCACAAAATACACTTGTCATCCCCTTCTTTTACTTCAAAGGGGGTGGTATCAATGCCTTCCAGCCTGGCCAGCGTTTTTATTTCTTCCGCTCCGGGACACTGGGCAAGATAAAGCTCAAGCAGGCTTCTGCGGGTTTTAAGGACTTCTGCGGAACGGGTGGAAATAATCAGGCCGTCTTCAGCCGGGTATAAGCAGGAGGTGACAATTCTCGATCGGCCGTTCCACTCTTTTTTTGTAATCTCCACGACACAAAGCCGGCACGCTCCACTGGGAGGCAAAGAGGGGTGGTTACAAAGCTGGGGAACTGGAATTCCCTGTTCATTTAAAACTTCGAGCAGCATAACCCGTTTTCTGGTTTCCAGGTTTCTTCCGTCAACAGTTATGTTAATTTTTTCATTCATTGCTATCCTTTCGGGTTATTAACCATTAGAACTAATAACGTTATATTTTAATGATAAAACTAACTCTTAACAACCACGGCATCAAATTTACAGGTCACCATGCAGATACCGCACTGGTTACATACTTCCTGATCGATTTCATGTTGCTCTTTCTTGCCGCCGCTAATCGCTTCCTGCGGGCAGGCTTCGGCACAGAGGCGGCATCCTGTGCACAGATCACTTATTTCGTAGGTAATCAGTTTTCTGCACACTCCGGCAGGGCATCTTTTTTCATTAATATGAGCAAGGTATTCATCCCTAAAATGAGTCAGGGTGCTTGCCACCGGGTTCGGCGCTGATGTTCCAAGGCCGCAGAGCGATCCGTTTTCCAAAACCAGGAGGAGTTTTTCAATTTTTTCAATGTCCTCCGGTTGGCCCTCACCCCGGCAAATACTTTCCAATATGGACTGCATGTTGACCAGGCTGAGCCTGCAGGCGGCACATTTGCCGCAGGACTCTTCAACCAGGTAACCGGTAAAATAACGGGCTACATCAACCATGCAGGTATTTTCATCCATTACGATCATCCCGCCCGAGCCCATCATCGAACCTTCGCGGGCCAATGTATCGAAATCAACAGGAAGATCGAGTTTGCTTTCAGGCAAACATCCTCCGGAAGGACCACCGGTCTGCACCGCCTTGAATGTTTTTTCATCCAAAATGCCTCCGCAGATATCGAAAATAATTTTTCGCAGCGATGTACCCATCGGCACTTCGACCAGCCCGGTGTTTTTAACCTTGCCGACCACGGAAAAAACCTTGGTCCCTTTATTTTCTTCCGTTCCAAACGACGAAAACCAGTCAGCGCCTTTAGCAATAATAATCGGCACATTAGCAAATGTTTCCACATTATTCAGGACGGTCGGTTTATCATAAAGGCCCCGTTCGGCTGAACGGATATACTTCGCCCGCGGTTCACCGACTTTGCCTTCAACAGAATGCATCAGCGCCGTTGATTCCCCGCAAACGAAAGCTCCCGCCCCGCGGTTAATATTTATATCAAATGAAAAAGAAGTATCCCCAATATTTTGACCAAGCAAGCCGGCCATCCGAGCCTGCTCAATAGCCAAACGCAGATGTTTCAATGCCCGCGGATATTCTTCACGGACATAAATATAGCCTCTGGTGGCTCCAACGGCATAGGCACAGATTAACATTCCCTCGATGATCGCATGCGGATCGCCCTCCATGATGCTGCAATCCATAAATGCTCCCGGATCTCCTTCATCACCATTACAAATAACATAACGGTCATCTGACTCAATAGAAGCCGCAGTGCTCCATTTTTGGCCGGTCGGGAATCCACCGCCACCTCTTCCGCGCAAGCCTGATCGTTTTATCTCTTCAATAACCTGGCCGGGTTCCATATTATACAGCATTTTAAAAAAGGCGCTGTAACCATCGTGATTAATGTAATCGCCCATGTCGAGAGGATCGATTGAACCGACATTACGCAGGGCAATTTTTTTCTGGCCGCGATAAAAAGGAATTTCGGTATATTCTTCGATGCCGGGATCCTCTTTAGCTTCCCGGTAAAGCAAATGATCGAGAATTTTTTTGTTCATCACGGTTTCCTGAACAATTGAAGAAGCATCTTCCGGTGTAACTTTGGTGTAACAGATGTTCTGCGGATACAAAATTAGAAGCGGGCCTTTTTCACAAAGACCATGACAGCCGACTTTTTTGATGCCGACAGTGACCGGTATACCGACATCTTCTTTCTCCAGTTCTTTACTGATAGCTTCGGCTATCCTGAGGCTTCCCCTGGCCATACACCCCGTACCGTTGCAAATGAGTATTCGTGACTGTTCAACAGGGTTTTCAGCGTACAGTTGTTTCTGCAGCTGTTTAAAATCCGGCAGGGAATTGATCCTGGAGATGGTTTTAAATTCGCGGCTTTCTCCGTTGCCTCCGGACGGAGCAATTACTACCGGGGCTTCCCGGCTCTCGGAACAACATTTCTTGATTTCTTTCGAGAGCTTACCGGCGGTCATGTTGCCATGATAGTTGCCGTCGATTATGGCTACAGGTCCCATGGCGCAAGCACCGACACAGCGGACTGAATTCAAAGTTATCTCCCCGTCGCCGGAAGTTTGGCCGGGTTTAATACCCAGATCATCGGAAACCTGGCTCATAAGCATCGATGCGCCCCTGATGTGGCAGGCTGTGCCTTCACAGATGTCTACTCTGTGTTTGCCGCGGGGCTCTAAAGAAAAAGATTTATAAAATGTTGAAACCGAGTAAATCTGGGATTCAGAAAGATTAAGCTTTTCAGAAATGACAGCAATAGCTTCGGGGGGCAGATAATTCAGTGCGGCCTGGACATCCTGCAAAATCATGACCAAATTGGCCGGGTCAGTATTATGTTGCCGAACAACCTTATCAATAAGCGGTCCATAATTGTCCATTAATTTAGTTTTCCTTGTTTATAATAATTGCATCGAAGGCAGATTATTTTAAGCGGATAAATAAAATTCTGTCCCTTTCAAGCCGAATAAAAGTATATCATTGCTTTTCCAGCATTGTCAACGACACGCGACACGCAACCACGGCTTGCTACTGGACCTGAGCCGATAAAACAGTTTGCGGCAGGGACAACCGGGGGTCAACTGCTTCTTGAATATTAAATTAAGCAAGGACTTTGCTTTACTACTTTATTTTTTCTTGCTCTCCCTGTTTTCGCGTATAGAAGGACTTTTTATCTTTTTGTTGAAGAATTGCGTTAAAGGAATAAAGCAGGCCGCTCCTTCAACTATTCTTTATTCTCAATGATTTATAATTGAAAGAGTATTATATCTTAACTTGGGAGTCTAGTCTATTGAACTCACTCAGAGAATCGGCGGTAACCGGTGTCAAGTGGACTGCAATCAGCGCCACCTTTGCCACGGTTACAGCTCTTCTTTTCCAACTGATAAAAGCCAGGTATCTCACCCCCGAAGATTTTGCTTATCTTTCAATTTTAATGATTATAATCGGCTTGAGCAGAAATCTGGAAGTGGCCGGTTTTAACCAGGGAATAATTCAAAGAGACGTGATCACCACCGAAGAAGCTTCTTCCTTACTGGTATTTAACCTGTTCTTTTCGCTTTTTGCTTCAGCGGTGATCTATTTTATCAGCGCCCCGGTAGCCGGCTTCTTTGAGCTTTACCGGTTGGATCATTACTTGAAAATTATAAGCCTGGCCGTTTTTTTTCAAGGGCTGTCCCATTTATTTATCGCTTTTCTGGAAAAGCATTTCTATTTTCGATTTATTTCTATGGTTCAAATAATGCGCCAGTTCTTTTTTGTTTCCCTGGCTACAGCGCTAATCGTCCTCGGATGGGGCGTGATGGGCTTTGTACTCGGACACACGGCGGCAACGATCCTTTCAGCAAGCCTGTTTGTTATCGGCGGGCTGAAAAACCGGGTTACCCCCCTCAAACTCTACTTTCGGATAGACGATCTACGCCCCTTTATTAAGTTCGGGATATTTGTAACCGGAAGGCAAACTATGAATATCATAACCAAGCAGATTGATGAATTGATAATTCTTCATTTTCTCGGCCCGGAAATCATGGGAGTTTACTTTTTCGGGAAAAACATGTTGGAAAGACTGCGGCAGTTACTGAACATGTCTTACTTACGGTTAGTTTTTCCGCTGCTGTCAAAGTTAAAACATGACCAGGCCAGGCTTTCCGAGGTTTATTATAAAATGAGCCGCTACCTTTTTTTGATCGCCTTTCCGCTATTTATCGGTGTTTCTCTGACTGCGCACTTGTTCGTGCCACTAATCTTTGGTGAACAATGGAATGATAGCATTATCATTTTCCAGGTTTTCTCCATAACCACCATGTTAAAAATGTTTGCCGGTATACTGGCCGGCAACCTGCTCTACTCGGTTAACCGCCCGGGCACCGTTTTATGGATTGACATGGCTACCGACCTGATCTACATAGCGGCTTTAATGGCGTTTGCTCCCTGGGGCATTGAAATGGTAATCTTTTTATACGTTATTTATCAAACGATTAAATTCTTTGCCATGCAAATTGCTGCTCACCGCCATCTCTCTTTTAATTTATTCGACTATTTCTCCAATTTTAAGCAGCCGGCAGGATTAACCCTGGTAATGGGTGGCGTAGTCGGTGGCCTTCTATATGCAGCCGGCCCCTGGCTGGACCCGGTATTCCTGCTGGCCGCTTGCATAGGAGCAGGGGCGATAAGTTACCTGGGCTTAACCTGGTTATTCGACCAGAAAAGCATTAAAGAAATCAAAAAGATGGCCTTTAAGCCCGGGCAAGAGTGACCTTAAACAATCCCTGGCGGACCGGGGTTAGATCACGTTTGTCTTAAATTAAACCGGTATTGGGGGGAAATCCCGGTTTCTCGGATTTAAAAAACCCCGCATATCCCCCGGAATATTAAAGGGCTCCAGAGACTTTATCTTGCTATGATCAGGACCCCTTTGCGGTAAATAGCCGCATCCCACCCGATACTCTTAATTTCCGGAGCAAAAAACGGCGCTGCGCACCAGTTTTCCAAAAGCTCATTTAACTCGATGCAGAATAGCTTAGCAACCACCTAGACCCAAAGTATAGCG
>SLRT01000105.1 GCA_007130825.1 Syntrophomonadaceae bacterium
AGATCCGGTTCTTGTAACAAATGCCGCACACAGGGACCGGCTATCCGTCCGGCACCAAAAATTAGCACATTTTTCATATTATTTCAACTCCTTATTACACGGATAATAATAATTATAGCACAGGTTTCTGCCGGGTTTTTACCTGCTTACTGCTTAATCTATTGATCGGTTGATGATGCCCCCGCCCAAAACTTCTTCGCCCCTGTAAAATACAGCTGACTGTCCGGGGGTAACTGCTTTTTGTTTTTGGTCAAATATAACCCGGGCATAACCTTCCTGCGGGGGGTAAAGAAGGGCAGGTACGGCAGGAGCGCGGTAGCGTATTTTAGCATCCACCTCTGCGGGTTTTTGAGGCTGCACGCCGGCAATAAAATTCATCTTTTCCGCCAGCAAACCCGTGCTGAAAGTTTCTTTCTCCGGGCCTACCACCACCTCGTTTCTGGAGGCATCAATCCTAATCACATAAAGCGGTTCAGAAGCAGTTATTCTCAGCCCTTTGCGCTGGCCGATAGTATAAAAAGCGATCCCCTTGTGATCCCCCAGTTTATCACCGGTAACAGAAACAATATCGCCGGGGCGGACTGCTTCCGGACATAACCGTTCCATAAACGAGCGGTAATCATTGTCGGGGATGAAACATATTTCCTGGCTCTCAGCTTTTCCGGCCACTTTTAAACCTTTGGCCGCCGCAATCTTCCGGATCTGCTGTTTGGTCTTGTCACCAAGCGGGAAAAATGTAGCAGCCAGTTCTTCCTGCCGCAGCACATAAAGCATGTAGCTTTGGTCCTTCTGCCGGTCATTCCCTCGCAGCAGCTTAAAATAACCATTTACAGGATCATAATCAATTCGCGCGTAATGACCGGTCGCCATGCGGCCAATACCCAGGCCACGGGCTTTCTGCAGTAAAGATGAAAACTTTACAGTGCGGTTGCATTCAATGCAGGGGTTGGGAGTCCTGCCGTAAAGATATTCCCGGGCAAAATTACAGACAATATTCTGATAAAACTCCTCTTTCATGTTTAAAACATAATGGGGGATATCGATCATGGCCGCTACTTTTTGCGCATCGGCAACAGCATCATAAGAACAGCAGCCTTTAGCTTCTGCCCCGGCCTGTTCTTCGGATAAAGGATCAACCCACATGCGCATGGTCACCCCGATTACATCGTAACCGGCCTCTTTGAGCAAAAAAGCAGCTACAGAGCTGTCCACACCGCCGCTCATGGCCACCATTATCTTGTTGTCTTCGATCGTTCTGCTCAAATTCAATCACTGCCCATCTTTTGAACAGCCTGCACGTATTAAAGGCTGATTTAAATTATAACATGATCAGTAGAAGCTTACCGCTTTTAATTCGATAACAGCAATTTCATATTTTAAAAAGGACTTTATAGTTAAAAATAGAATAAGCATATGGTTTAGATCCAAAATAATTACAAAAGCAGACCCAAGGTGATTAGCAATGAACCCAGAAATAGCCATCCTGGTACCGGCATTTAACGAAGAACCACGCATCGGTGAGGTTCTAGAGGTTTTGTGCAGTTACACTTCTTCCCATGCAGCAGTAGTAGTAGTGGTTATAGACGACGGCTCCACAGATAAAACTGCTGCTGTTTCTAAACAATATCCGATAGAGCTTGTTTCGCTTACTTCCAACCAGGGCAAGGGAGCGGCGCTGCAAGCGGGGATCAACCACGTACAAGAGGCACACTACTGGCTTTTTGTTGATGCTGACTTAATAAATTTACAGCACGAACATTTGAACTTACTGCTGAACCCCTTGCTAATAAACAAGGAAACGGCAATGACCGTAGGTGTTTTCAAGGGCGGCAAAACGCTTACAGACCTGGCTCATCGTTATTTTGGAATCCTTAATGGCCAGAGGGGGTTTGCAGGCAGTTTCATCCATAATCTTCCTGATCTTTCCTGGAGCCGCTTCGGTGTAGAAATATTCCTAAGCAAGTACGCGGCCTGGCAGGGCTACCCTGTAGCTTATCCACACCTGAAAGCGCTGTCCCACCATATGAAGGAAGCTAAGTATGGTTTCAAAAAAGGTTTTTACTCTCGTTTGCAAATGTACCGGGAATGTTTCTATTCCCGGTTGGTATGGAAAAATTACTGCCGGCAACACTCAAAGACTAATTATTATTCCAGCGGAACATTGCCTTAAAGCTTTGTGTTTTTCACCGTTAACAACTGTAAAAGCTCTTTACTCAGCCTCACTTATTCTACAGGTCTCCTCTAAGTTCCAGTTCATCTGCTGCGGACTGCATCCCTTTGATGGTTTCCTCCATGAGTTCTGTTAAATCCATCCCCAAAAGACTCGCCCCCTCTTCAACAACTTCACGGTTTACTCCGGCAGCAAAGCCTTTCTGTTTAAATTTCTTCTTTACCGATTTTGCGGTAAGGTCCATTACACTCCGGTTGGGACGCATCAGCACCGTAGCTACAATTAAACCTGTAAGCTCATCGATGGCATAAAGAACTTTTTCCATTCTCTCCACCGGTTCAACATCGGTACAAATTTTCCAGCCGTGGCTTTGCACCGCCCTGATATAATCGTCCGGCCATCCTTCTTCCATCAAAATCTCTTTTGTTTTCTGGCAGTGTTCCTCCGGATATTTTTCATAATCCAAATCATGGATCAATCCTATAACCCGCCACTTTTCCGGATCCTCTTCACCGAATTTCTCGGCAAAATGGCCCATAACTGCTTCTACGGCCAAAGCATGCTTGACTAAAGCATCGTTCTTGTTGTGTTTCTTTAAAAGCGCCATGGCTTCTTCCCGGTTAGGCTTTTTCTTTTCCACCTTATTTCTCACTTCCTTAAATCAGTTTATTTGACAGGCAAAGTATTACGATGTGACAGAACAAGTTAAGAAAAGTTGTTTATGTGTAGTAAATCCTGTTATTATAAATTTCTTGCAACAAACCAAAAATCCTGCCGGTTAATTAAGCGCCCAGCCTTATTTTCCCCCAGGATCATGACTTAATCAATTATGACTCTTAACCTTGGCAAACAGAACTTTTTTACTATTCTTATAAAATTAGTGTTGCCGCTCCGGTAATCTCGGTTATGGTTCGCTTATCATTTATGAAAGTTTTTTAACTGTCAGCAGCCCGCCTCAAGCTTTCGATAAAATATATAGACAACCGTTTGGGTTTGTTATATGATTTGTCCGTAACAGGCAAGATTCTTCTACCGATAAATTGCGGGATAAAATCAACCAAGCTGAAAAAGCAGGAGGGTAAAAATGAACGAAAATGAATACAAAAACTGTCCATTTTGCGCAAACGAAATAAAGTTAAATGCGATCAAGTGCAAGTACTGCCACTCATTTATTGAAGAAACTGAAAGTACCAAACAAGCTCCGCCTGGTTATCCCCCCGTGGAAGAAACTTCACAGGAAAAGAATAAAACATATCAAGAACCGAACACGGATATAAAATACCAGGGCAAAGGATTTTTTAAATCCCTGTTTGACATAACCATGAAAGAGATGATTGCACCAAAAATAATCAGGGCCATATTCATCATCGGGATAGTTGCAATTGTTTTGGGAGCAGTAGTGTCTATTATATCCTCAATTATTGCAGTAAGCGCTACCGGGACGGGCATGGTCTTTGTAACTCTGATTACGGCTCCGATCGGAGCATTAATCGCGATCATCATTTTAAGAGTTTACCTGGAATTGATCATGCTGATGTTTAATATATACGATCAATTAAAAGAGATCAAAACAAGTTTAAACCATTATCATAATTGAGCTCCTATCCCGGCTAAAGATCGTTTATTTTTAGTGCAACAGGATCGGGTACAATGGAATGAAAGATATTAGCGGGGACTGCGCAAAACCTGGATTGTCACCTAAAAGATTTTATAACTTATTTTTTGCACCCTTAAGAGGGAGCAAAACGAATTAATGACATAATAAAATAACATTACAGAAATATATTTGAATTAATAGCGCAATTTACCATTATTTACCTTGTGCATTTTCTCCATCTTTTATATGATCAATAACAGCAAAGTAATTCATTTAACAGGTGGAGCCTATGACTTACGATGTCAGAGAAACCGGCAGGCGCCAATTATTCGGGCCATGTGTGATTAACTTAATGTTAGAGAAACCATGAACAACCTTGTAACGTGGGACGACAAGCAGTGGCGCCTTGATCCCAGAACTCATGTTACCACCTTAATCATCAATATCTTGTGTGACAGAAACCCGCTTTACCGCGTAAAAGATTTTTTCTTAGAACAGGATATTGAACTGCTTTTGGTGCCGGTATACCCGGTTAAAAAGAGTTTTTATGCTGATCGAATTTGAAATGGATACTTTCATTAAAAAA
>SLRT01000108.1 GCA_007130825.1 Syntrophomonadaceae bacterium
AGCTCTATGAAGAGCTGCTCAGCGCGATTTAGTTTATACAGGACAGATCTCGCTAATTGCCCATTATTACTGGACGGAAGAAGCTTTTTCTCGATTAATTTAGTAAACTCACGCTAGAGGCTGGAAGTATATTGTCCTATATCTTCTTCTGCCGTGATATGATGGTTTAGCATTTAGCGATGTTTATTGGATTTGGCCTTCCAGTTCTGTATTTTTACGCTGCCGTTCTATGTAATTTTATCTTGCCGAAAATTGAAAGCATCATAAGCTGAAAAACAGCCTCATTGGACCAAAATGATTTTAGCAAAAGATGACCTACGCTCATATTGTATTTGGCTTCTTTAATATAGTTCTCACTGTTGCCATATTTTTCATAGGAGTTGACCACTTCTTCTGAAAGTAAATCTATGTTTGTTACAAAGAAAAAGTGTCCGTATTCCGAACCCTGTAAAAGTGATAGTGGAGGATCCGGTCTTCCAGGGCCAGGCCCCTGGTTACCCTAATGGATTATGCATTAGTTATATTTTTATATTTGTACGGTTGCGCCCCTGATCTTTAGACTGGTACAAGGCCTGATCAGCATTTTTCAGCATACCGTCTATATCGCTTAATTCCTGGGAAAAAGCAGAAACGCCGATACTTACGGTAAAGCTTATTTCTTTACCATCTGCTTGAACCGGGGTGGCGGCAATTCCTTGCCGTATATCCTCGGCCAGCTTATATGCACCACTTGCCTCTGTTTTGGGAAGTAAAACACCAAACTCTTCTCCGCCGAGCCTGGCGACTATGTCGACTTCACGCAGGCGGTTTTTTAAAATGTTTGCCAACTCAATTAAAACTTGGTCCCCGGCGCTGTGGCCATAGTTGTCATTAATGGTTTTGAAGCGGTCGATATCGATCATTAGCAGGCTAAAAGTTAAATCGTGGCGCCTGGCTCGTTTCATTTCATTTTCCGCAAACTGCATGAAGTAACGCCGGTTCCATAAACCGGTTAAGAAATCAGTAGTTGCAAGGGTGTTTAATTTTTCTTCGGCTATCTTGTTCTCAGTAATATCGCGGATGATAATAATTCGGCCCTCCGTCCCTTCCTTGCCCTCAGCAAGCGGGATAAATTCGCATCGATACCACTGGCTTCGATCGGCTGTTTTATCCCTGATTTCACGGTGATACTTCCTGGTGGACGGCTTTATCGCTTTGGCCAGTATTTTCCATTCGGTCATTGGTTTCCCGATTGTATGTTTCGATAAATCCAGCATTTTTGCGGCTACAGCATTGTAATCAACCAGCCGCAAATCTGCATCAAGGATGACAACACCGTCGAGCAACTCTTCGAAAAGACGCGCACGCGCAAAGGGGATCAGATCAAGAAAACGGTAACGAACCACGCCTATGAATAAGATGATCGCACTTAAGGAGATAAAAAAGGGCATAACGTCCATTTCCCAGGCGAAAGGGCGTAGCTGATAGAAGACATAGCCGGCTGAGGGGATTAGGGAGCCGAGCAGCACCACGGTAATCTGTTTGCGGTAAACAGGGCTTGATGTCAACCACATGACAAAGAAAAGAGTGGTGCTTATAATAAGTGCACCAAAAACATATAAACTATGAAACCAGTACCAGGCACCCCGTTCGAAATTAAGAACAGGAAAAGGGCCTTCAGTATTTAGCGCCGGAGCCTGATGCATCAGGTTGTGATGGTCGAGGGTGAAAACCAGTATTACGGTAATCAGTGAAAACAGGTAAAGGACAGCTTTTAACAAGGGGCCGACTTTACCTGCCCTGCCGGTGTAGACCAGGGCGAAGAGGATAAAAAAGGTTGGAATAAAAGCGATGCCAATATATTCGATCCGCAGCCACAGAAGCATTACAGCCAGGTCATTTGTAGAAATCTCCATGGTATAGGCCAGGGAATATATGGCGCTACAAAGGGCAAGCAGGCTGAAATAAAGTGTTCTTTCGCTTTTGATGAAGCGGAAGTTATAGATGGCGATAGCCAGGATTAAAATCCCGGTAAGCATGGTCGGTATAGCATAAGGGTTGTAATAATACATTTGACCTCTCACTAATTAGATTGCAAAAACCTTGAGCCTGCGAGTCAGGGGGGACGGTGGTTGGCTAATAAAACAAGCCCTTCTAATTCTATGCCTCACAGTTCAGCAAGTCAAACAAAGCATCCCCCTAACTTTTCGTCTATTCGTCTCGTTAATCATCATAAGGAATGCCCATATCATCCAGCAATTTAAAAAAGACTTCACCAAAATGTATTATAAAACATATGCTAGAACCCGACATTTACAGTTTAAAAATTCTAAAGCCCCGGTTTGGTAGAAAAGTCAGCGCTTTTCTTGATGTGGCGGTATATTGTTTTTGTTACCCCAATGAAATGCTATCACCTTATTAGCTGTGCCCACAGCACTTTTTATATTTTTTCCCACTGCCGCAGGTGCAAGGTTCATTGTGGCCTATTTTGCGGTTAATTTTATTTTGCATCTTCTCACAATTCCTGGGAGTTAATGAGGGAAGCAGCTTATCCATTGCCCTGATCCGCTCCTCCACAACCTGTTCGCGATAATACAATTCCTTTCCCCATTGGTCCAATTCTTCTAAGCCGGGCTTCCTGCACAACCCGAAAAAGCCCATAATATATAGCTTTTCAGCCGTTTCCATGATATAATAAGTGCAAGGAAAACCCTTACAGATCTGCAAAAAACCTTGCACTTGAGGTGAGACTATTGTATCAAAATAATAAACAACAAACCATCGATGACTTTATCCTACCTTTCGGAGGTGCGCTTGCGCCTGATAACCGCTGGGTGGTGAAGGCCGAGATGATCCCCTGGGACGACATCGAAGGCGACTACTCCGATTTATTCCCCGGGCATAGCGCAAAAGTTCGTTGCCAGTCAATTATCTATTTTCATCCTTCTTATGGTACCCCGTATTTTAAGGGGTACAAGGGGCTGCCCTAATTTGTGCTGTAGTGATAGATGCTCTATTATCTAATTCAATAAACTTGATTATCATTTAACCCGAAGTTGCCTATTAAAAACACCTTGAAACCCTTTAATCACAGGGTTTCAAGGTGTTTTTTGACAAAATAAAGAGAAGATGGTAACAGGGCGCAAAGCTTTCAAACCCTTTTAGCTGAACTTTCCACGATCCAGTGTAATGAAAATTGGCTACCGGCAGTTCCGGAAATCCCTGCCTTTTAGCAGTTTACAAAGCCCAACAAAGTACAACAAGAAGCTTTGGAATGCCTGGGAATTAATGTTAATCAGATGCATGGTAGACAGGAAATGATTTGCTTTATCGGTAAAAAGCCTTTGAAATGGGCATTTTTGCAATTTTCCAAGGGTAACTTCGGTTTAAAGAATACAAAAAGTGGTTGACTTTAAGCTCGGTCCAGGGTGTCAGCGCTGACGAAAAGGTTGCGATGTTTGAATTCACCGGCGGCATGAACAAACAGCCATGCCTTCATTTTCCCCTGTGCATTGTGTGAAAATCTTGGTTCACAAAGGTAATACCGATCATGCCACACCCAGGATGGCACAGCAAGGCTATAATCATTGCATAATTTATGAACCATAGCGGCAAGAAAGGGAAGTATCCAATCAGGCAGATCTGGCCGCTCCACTGGTTCATCCTTAATAAGTTCTTCCCGTAGCTCCTTATGGGCGTAGAAAAAATCCAGGAAATCACCTTTTAAGGCATAAAAAGAATGTTCATCGCTTATTTTTTGCGATATATCACGGATATTATCATATTCAAGTTTGTTCGATCTCATCAAATATCTCCTCGATAAAGTAGATTGATTTCTGCTCGATCAATCTTTTAGGATAATACTTATAAAGAATTTCCAGGCACTCTTCTAAACTTTCCACTTCTAAAAACTCGATTAGGGTCTTTGCGTCATCCTTGTCATAGGCATCTTGCCTGGCTGCCAGGCACTTCATAGCCAGGATGTAACGCAAATCGGCATGATAGATAATAAGGTTAGAATACTGGTGATAGATTTTTTTCTCAGGTTCGCTGCTGATCCATCCTTTAACCCCGTCATTAAGCCAGTCGGGGTTCAAACCGTGTTTTTTAGCTACCAGGGATGCCAGCTTGTAAATAGTTTCTTTCGGCTCCCAAATAGCATCGACATCTTTTGTCCGCGGTCTTGTTTTAAGAACTAGAACAAATACTGTTCCTCCAAACAAGACAATCTCGCCACGGATATTATCAGCAGCCATCATATCATTGAGGTCTGAGAATAGATCCATCATTTTTTCTTTACTCAATTGAACTTGTTTCATAGTTTCTTCTACATTGGACCCCTTAGTTTATTCAATAATAAG
>SLRT01000056.1 GCA_007130825.1 Syntrophomonadaceae bacterium
AATCGCGGTCATTTCTTTAACGCATTCCTGAGATTCGTTCAGAGCTGCTGCACCGGCCGCCTGCACGAAAGAGGCAGAAGAACCGACTGCATACTGGTGCACCCTGACCATTGCATTTATCAAATTTTCCGGCGCCGCCACGTAACCCAGCCTCCAACCGGTCATGGAATAAGTCTTAGAAAATGAGTTTAATAAAATCGTTCTTTCCTGCATTTCCGGCAGGGTAGAGATGCTGATATGTTCGCCTTCGTATACCATCTGATCATAGACTTCATCACTCAAAACAAGGAGATCGTGGCGCCGGACCAGGTCAGCTACACCTTCCAGCGTTTCCATGCTTAAAACTGTCCCCGTCGGGTTATGTGGTGAAATTAAAACCAGCATTTTTGTCCGCGGACTGATTTTCTTTTCTAATTCCACCAGGTTGACCTGAAAGCCGTCCTCTGCTTTTAATTCAAGGGGCAGTGGTAATCCCCCAAAAAAGCGGGGTGCATTTAGATAACTGACAAAAGTCGGGGTGGGGATAATTACTTCATCACCCCGCTCCAAAAAGGCGCCCATCGCTAACAATGCCCCCTGGGTAGCCCCCATAGTGGCTATAATCTCTCTATCAGAATAGCTCAGTGACAGTTCTCGTTGAAGGTGGTTTTTAACTGCCTCCCGGAATATTGGCAGCCCCAGGTTAGGTGTATAGTGAACCAGGCCTTCATCCAAAGCCTTTTTCGCTGCATCCTTGATATTTTGGGGAGTATCAAAGTCTAATCTTCCCAGTTCCAGGTGAACTACTTTTTTACCCTCCGCTTCCAACTGGCTGGCCTTGTCAAAAACTGCCCTGATACCGGAAAACCCGACACTTTCAAGCGTAGAAGATGTAAAATCCCTCATTCTTAAAACCCCCTGTTATTATATTTTCTACATTGATTGCCGCCGCATTGCTCATCGTTTAACTTGATCAGTAATATGTAATATTGCAAGTTGGTATTTTACATAAAAAATATTTGTAACATCCAGCAGAAAATATTTAAAAGCTGGTGCATTTATTCGATAATTACTTCCTGTGTAGCACGCACCTGGTCGCCGACTTTAACAGAAATTTTGTACATGCCAGGAGTGTTGAACCAGATCATGTCAAAAACATTATTGCCTTCCGGGTCTACCTCGTAGTTATTTTCAGCCTTAACCTCACCGGTATCACTGTTGATCAGTTCGACGATAACCTCGTCCTCGCCAAAAGGTTCGTTGTTAAAAAACGAAAAATAAAAATCTTCGTTAGCCTTAAAAGTGGTCTGTGGAGAAATTATTTCCTTCTTGCCATTGTTATCATCCTGATCTTCAATTCTATAGCCGGTTTCCACCACAGCGCCACCGACCGAGGTGCTGGTGGGATGTTGGCCAGTGTCCTCGCAGGAAGCACAAAACACAATGATTAGGCCCATAACTAAAGACAACCAGCAATATTGTTTTAGCATCTGCAGAAAAACTCCTTCCATCCGATTCATTCCGATTGATTTCCTCAATTGTTATTTAAACTTGTAATTTATTGTCGTTATAAATATTCTTCATTTCATCAACTATTCCTTCAATAAAAGGTTTATAATTTAGCCAGGCTGCTGTTATAATTAATAATCAAGGCAGCTGTGGTGAAGGATTAAGCGATTTGATGTAGAAACTATTTCTGGTTAAATGACATTGACAGGAGGAAATAGATCATAATGAGTTTATCAGTTCGAAAAATTGTTATCTCAGGCATCCTGGGCGCAATTGCCATTTTACTGGGGGTGACCAGGCTGGGGTTTATTCCAGTGCCCACACCGGCCGGACATGCGACAATTATGCACATCCCGGTTATTTTAGGCGGTATACTGGAAGGTCCGGTGGTAGGATTGATCACCGGGGCCATATTCGGCTTGTTCAGCTTCCTCCAACCTGGAGCTCCCTTTTTCGCCGACCCCCTGGTTTCGATTTTGCCCCGCCTTTTCATCGGCATTATTTCATTCCTGGTTTACTTTTCCACAAAAAAAATCAATATTTTAGTTGCCCGTGTTTTTGAAGCGCCCCTGACAAATATTAAGAATAGAATTTCGCCCGGTCTTACCGGGGCATTGGAAAAATTTAACGGGATCCTGCCTTACCTCCTTGGTGGAGCTTTCGGCTCGGCCACAAATACAGTTCTTGTCATGGGCATGGTCACCTGGAGAGGTTATCTGCCTGCAGAAGCTTCAATTTCAATTGGAGTTTTGCACGGCGTGCCGGAACTGATAGTCGCCGCTGTATTAACGGTTATCCTGGTCAAAGGGATCCAGAGAATAAGAACAACTGAAGATAAATCTTAAAAAACGGAGTAATGCTTAATTGAAAAAAATTATCGAGACAATTGGTCTAAGCTACTGCTACCGGGCCGGAACCAGCGAAGAAGTTAAAGCGCTGCAGGATGTGAATATGTCGGTAGCAAAAGGGGAAATACTGGCCATAACCGGACAAAACGGATCTGGTAAATCAACACTGGCCCGTCACTTCAATGGCTTGCTAACACCAACCGCAGGGGATGTGTTAGTTAATGACTTTTCCACCGCAGAAAAGAAAAATATTAAAGAAATCCGCAAGATGGTGGGCATGGTCTTCCAAAATCCCGACAACCAGTTGATCAGCAGCATAGTGGAAGAAGATGTTGCTTTCGGCCCGGAAAACCTGGGCCTGCCGCAAAATGAAATAAAAGAAAGAGTTGATTGGGCCCTGTGTACACTTAACCTGGAGCACCTGCGCCGGGAGCCGCCGCATAACCTTTCGGCCGGTGAGAAACAGCAGGTGGCCATTGCCGGGGTTCTGGCCATGAAGCCGCAGTGTATAGTTTTGGATGAACCGACCGCTCATTTAGACCCGCGCGGCCGGCGTGAAGTGTTGGAAAGCGCTATCCGCTTAAACAGGGAAGAAGGAATCACCATTGTGTTATTAACCCATTTTATGAACGAAGTTATTCATTGTGACCGGATGGTAGTTATGGATAATGGCAGAGTGGAAATGCAGGGCACACCACACAAAATCTTCCGTCAAAGGGAAGGAGTAACAAAGATGGGCCTCGATTTTCCGGTATCGGCACAGGTGGCTGCAGGTTTACGCCGGGAAGGGTTCAGTATATCACCGGACATTATCCACACCGAGGAGCTTATCGATAATTTATGCCAATTGAAGTAATCAACCTTAATCACAGTTATAAAGAGGGAACCCCCTTCAAACAACAGGTCCTTTTCGATATCAATCTTTCAATCGATGACGGTGAATTTATCGGTATTATCGGACCCACCAGGTCCGGAAAAACCACCCTGGCCCAACACTTCAATGCCCTGCACATCCCCCGCCGGGGAAAAGTGATCGTCGACGGCCTTGACACTGCGGATAAACAAACAGACCTGGTCAGTATTCGCCACCGTGTGGGCTATGTTTTTCAAAATCCAGATTACCAGCTTTTTGCCCCGACGGTAAGCGAAGATATTGCCTTCGGCCCGACCAATCAAAACCTGCCCGGTAATGAAATCAAAGAGCGCGTACAAGAAGCCATGACCCAGGTCGGCCTCGATAAAACTTTATCCACTCGTGATATTTTTGCTTTAAGCGGCGGCCAGAAAAGAAGAACAGCTATTGCCGGTGTACTGGCCTGCAGACCAAAAGTGCTGGTTTTAGACGATGTTACTGCCGGTCTCGATCCGCGCGGCCGGGAAGAAATCATGAGCGTGATCCATGAACTGCACCGTAAACAAAGAATTACTATCTTGTTTATCAGCAACAGCATGGATGAGGTGGCTTCGCTGGCTGAAAGGATCATTGTTGTCGACCGGGGAAAGATAATCATGGATGATGCCACCAGGAAGGTATTCGCCCGTTTTGAAGAGCTGCGCTCAATCGGTTTGGAACTACCGGAAATAACGGTGCTAATGGATAAGCTGCGCTCTGCCGGGTTCGACCTGCCGGCCGGGATTTTAAATGTTAACGAAGCCCTCAGTTCGATTATTGCTGCCTTACGGAAAATGGAGGTGCGCAAATAATGGAACTGACCAAAAACATCACCCTTGGCGTTTACCTGCCCGGCCAGAGCAGCATCCATAACCTGGATCCACGGACCAAGATTAGCGCTGCTACAATACTGATTGTTTTACTCTTATTTGCTCGCTCATATGAGGCTTACGGTCTTATTGCTCTATTTACCGCAGCTTTAATTTTTTGTTCCGGCATTCCATCAGGTTACGTAATCCGGGGCCTGAAACCGATGCTGCCCGTACTGGTTATTATGTGGGTTTTTCAGCTTTTTCTTTACAAAACTCCGGATACTGCCATCCTGTTTGAGTGGTGGGTATTTGAAGCAACTGAAGCAGGATTGCATATGGGCAACCTGATTACACTCCGTGTGCTTTTCTTGTTCACGGTTACAACTTTGCTAACCCTGACCACCTCGGTCGTTAGCCTGACCGACGGGCTGGAAAGCCTGCTCAAGCCGCTGAAGATGATCGGCCTTCCATCCCAGGAGTTGGTCATGACCCTGGTCATTGCCCTGCGGTTTGTACTAATCCTGGCTGAAGAACTGGAAAAAATCATCAAAGCACAGATGGCCCGTGGAGTCGCTTTCGATCAAGGCAACTTCATTCAGAAAACTAAAAAGTTATTTCCCGTCTTCCTGCCTCTTTTTATCGGCGCCTTTAAAAGAGCCGAGGAATTGATCGTGGCCATGGAGGCGAGAAGTTACACCGGAGGCAAGGGCAGGACTAAAATGAAAACCTTGCGCATGAGCAGTTCTGACCTTTCGGCAGCATTTGTAATGCTGGCTTACAGCGGGATTTTAATTTATGTCATTATATCTGTTGAGCCTATAATCTAAACCAAAGCTCAGGCCATAATTCACAGCTACTCTGTTTATCCCCGGATTACTTAATTCTTCACTGATCATTTTCTATTTCACTACCATTTTCAAGTTCCCCTTCATTTTCAGCATCTTCTGCCACTTGTTCCAGGGTCGGCCCGTGGAGATCGATTAACCAGTTTCTTAAAAAATACTTGATCGAGTTAAGAAATATAATGGCAGCAATTATCACCAAGATAGTTTCATAAGACCAGGGGTTGAATAACAAACCCATGGAAAGTCCGGCAGCCGGGGGATGTTCAGTATTGGTAAAAACCATAAGAAAGATTGAAGCTCCTATAGCAAGCCCGCCCAGAAACAGGTTTATCCCTTCGAACCCGTCGGGATCGATTACTAACAAACCCATCTCTAAATAATACACTATCAAACCTACCAGGATTCCCAGAGCATAACCCCCGTAAATCCTGCGGGGCTGTGAAGCATAGCTGTGACTCATGGCAAAGACTATGAATGTTGTAGCCCCTAAAGTAGCAATGATTACCGGCTGTTCAACAACATCAAGAACCAAAATAAGCATTATTATAACCCCGGTTGCCATAAAACATTGCTTTATATATTGTTCTAAATTTTCACTTACCTTTTTATCAATTACACTCATACCGGTTAAAACCACCTCTTTACCAGGCAAACCCGGAGAAATAAACTCATGGAAAATAACATTTTTCCGGCAAAGACAAGATCAATAAGCTTAAATTTATCCCTGCAGGCAGGTTAATTGGCAACTTCTTTTTTACCGTAGCCAAATCTTGTTTCTCCCGATGAAATCAAAGCAAACCGTTCGCCTAATGGTCCAATAACCGAACAAACGGCAACCGCGGCCAATTCAACCGCAGTAATAACCGGGGCAATTTCAGGATATGTTTTTTGTACAATAATTAAAAGACCGATGGTCAAACCGGCCTTGGAAAACATCCCAAAGCCAAGGTATTTTTGGACAGTGCGATCTGATCCGGCCAATCTAGCACCCAGAAAAGTTCCCCCCACTTTTCCTATACCGCGGGCAACAATGTAAGCAGCCGTTATTAGCCAGTTTTCGATAAGCACATCTATACGCAAGCTTGCTCCGGCTAAAAGAAAGAAAGCAAGATAAATCGGAAGATCAATATCATCAAAGATATGCAGCAAGCTAGCGGGAGTAGGATGCAAGTTGGCTATCAAGATTCCTGAAGTCATGTTTGTTAGAAGTGGCGATAAATGAAGGACCTGAGCTATTCCGCTGTTTAACAGCACAAAACCGATTAGCAAAACCAGTATATGAATTTTCTGATCCAAAAAGCGGGCAAAGAAAAGGATCGCCAGACCACTCACTGCACCCAGGACTAATGAGCCCCCAATTTCCATGATCGGCGCTAAAAGGGAAGAAACTTCTAATGAACCCCCTCGCAATAAGGCCCCCGAAACAGCCATAACAATAGCAAAAAAAATTAAGCAGGCGGCATCCAGAAAAGCCACTACTCCCAAAAGGGTGCTTGTAAAAGGGCCTTTGGCCTGATATTCTCTCACATTAGCCATCGGAGACGCAGGAGCCGAAGCAGTGGCTATGGCTCCTAATATAAGCGATACAGGTAGAGAAAGGCCGAAGACAAAGTACATTATACAAAAAACAACCACGGAAGTGCCAATAACTTGCAGAATTGTGATCGCTGCAATGGACCCAATAATTTCTTTTAACTTATGAAACTCAAGCTCCCCACCTATAGTTATAGCTATCATACCCAAACCAAATAATTTGATGAGCTCAAATTCATCGTTTAGCTGCTCGGGTATCACGTGTAAAAGCGAAGGGCTCATCAGCAGACCCACCACGATAAAGCCTACGACCATCGGCGCTTTCACTTTTTGAGCCAACTTTCCGCCAAGGAGCCCGAATAATAAAATAAGCGCTATGCCTAAAGATTGCTGGTAAATCGGCAAAATCATCTGCCTCCTAAATTTGATTAATTGTTGCTGTTTGGAAAACCCTTTATCCGGGCCAGGGGGAAAACACAGGCAAGCCCTGTTCCCGGTTCATCAAAACTGCCCGTAATTTTTTCCGCTTCCTCAACGGCTTGATCATACTTATCCAGGCTTTCCACTACTGATAGTATTGTATTGTTCCCGGGGCGGCATTGATCATATAGCATTGCCCTTAACCCTCCCACTACAGGGCTCTCACAAGCCATAAAGGTCTGCCCCATTCCTCTGGAATCTAAAACAGTAGCCCCGGTAATCCCGATTTTTAAAAACATTTCCAGTATTTTATTCACAGACTCTCTCTTGTTAATAACGATTACCATTAGGTACACTTCCATCCCTCCTTTAGCAATGCGCCTCAGGCTAATTATACAAGACTGGATCGCTTATAACACGTTCTCTATCCTGTAATTATTATCCTGCAATAATCGAAAGACAAGATAATACCAGAAACTATGTAAAAGTGGAAATCAATCTATGCAGTATTCATGAGGAGCTTAACATTGCTGCGGGGCTGAAATCACAGGAATTGGAGGAATACCGTAGATAAAAATCTAGCTAAAATATCTAGAACCCGTGTTTGGCGTTAAAATTTTCCAAGCGCTTGATTATAAGGCTTCCCCGGGTCTAAAACAAAGTTTTTCGCTACTACATGGTAGAATGTTTCTGTATTTTATGAACGAGATAACAGGCAAGGGTATTTTTTAAAATAAGTGCTCTAATTATTGCTGCCCGTTATTGTTTGGCGGTTATTATAATTTTTGCTCTGCCACGGAGAATAATGATAAACAAGCACAGCAGCAGTCCTTAACTTGACTTGTATACTTGTGGGCTATTTTTGCAGTTAGATCTGCTTACCAGGCATATTAACTTTAGCTGCAGGATTATTAACCAGCAGGGAAATATTTTTTCTTTCTGTGGTTAAATTGGACAACCAAAAGAGGTCCCCACTGCCAGGGCGGCACGAACCTGATCACTGGAAATATCAACACGTTTAGTCCCGGACACAGCTTCCTCCAGGGGAGCGGATTCAATGTTATGTCCCCTGAGACAGACCATTTCGTTATATTTTTTCTCCTGAAACAACTCGACAGCTTTTACTCCAAAACGGGTGGCCAAAACCCGGTCATAAGAAGTGGGGCTGCCGCCGCGCTGCAAATGCCCCAGCACAGTGGCCCTGCTTTCCATATCAGTGCGCTTTTCAATTTCGCGTGAAACAGCCGAACCAATTCCGCTTAACCTTTTTACATCACCTTTAACCTGATATGAAGGTTCGCCGCCCGCAGGATAAGCTCCTTCGGCTACGACAATGATACTGAATTTTTTCCCCCGGCGGTTACGTTCCATAATCTTGTCAACAATGTATTGATATTTAAAGGGCAATTCAGGAATTAAAATTATGTCGCCCCCGCCGGCCATACCGGCCTGCAGGGCGATCCAGCCGGCATTACGGCCCATAACCTCAACCACCATCACCCGGTGATGAGACTCGGCCGTTGTATGGATTTTATCAATGGCCTCGGTAGCGGTGGTTACGGCTGAGTCAAAACCAAAAGTAACATCGGTAGCGGGCAGATCATTATCGATAGTCTTCGGGATACCGATAACCGGCACACCCAACTTGCTGAAGCGGTGGGCCAATAACAGACTGCCGTCACCGCCGATAACCACCAGGCATTCAATGCCCCATTCGTCCAGGTTATTTACTGCATCTCCGGATCTGTCTTTGTTTGTATCCCGGTAGTCAGTAGACCCGCCGGGTCCGAAATCAAAGGGATTATCCCGGTTGGAGGTGCCAAGGATAGTCCCGCCACGGTTGAGAATTCCCGAAACGGCAAAGTCTTCGATTAAATAAGCATCATTTTCCACCAGTCCCCTGAAACCATTGTTAAAACCGACCACTTCACTGTTATAGTTATATGCCGCACCTTTAACAACCGCCCTGATCACCGCATTCAAGCCGGGACAGTCACCACCGCCGGTTAGCAAGCCTAACCTGCGCAATCGGCGATCATTTTTCCGGGTCTTAGTCCTGACTTTATAACTGTCAACCGGCGCCTTTTCAACGGCCGGGGATCCGCTTAAACCGCTCAATACTCTATTTTTGTTCGCTCCGTTTGCTCCATTTAAACCTTCTGAATCAATAGCACCGCGGGCCAAAAGGTCACAGCGCTGGTTGAGCTGATCACTGCTGTGTCCCTTGACCTTGATCCATTCAACTTCGTTAGTTCCGATCAGCTCCAGGAGCTCTCTCCACAGATCCTGGTTTTCAACTGCTTGCCCCTTACTGGTCACCCAGCCATTCTTTTGCCAGCGTGTCATCCAGTCCTGGTTAAAACAGTTAACCAGGTAGGCGCTGTCACTGTGCAGTTTAACCCTGCTCCCAGGCGGAACCCGGCGTAGGGCTTCCACGGCAGCCTTTAGTTCCATGCGCTGGTTGGTGGTTTTTTCTTCATGGCCGCTTATTTCCTGCACCTGATCAACATGCATGATCACCGCCGCCCAGCCCCCGGGACCGGGGTTTCCGGAGCAGGCTCCATCGGTATAAATATAAAATTCTGCTGTTGACAACGGCAATCCTCCTGGTTAGCTGCTACTCAGCTATTAAGATGTAAACCGGGCCATATCTGACAATATATCTTCCAGTTCTTTAATTTTATCTCCGTAACCGCTCCAGTCACCTTCCTGCTGAAGCTTTAAGGCTTCTTCATAGGCTTCCTGCGCCTGCCGAATTAAGTCAACCAGTTCAGCTTCTACATCGATATCCACCTCGGGCACCGGATCATCGAGCTCAAAATCATCCGGAAGATCTTCTTCAGGAACATCCGCCGGAAGTTCTCCGATCACCCCGAAAACCTTGACCAGCGCCTGATCAAGCGTATCGGCCATGACAACAGTTTCCTCATGGGCAACGATAACCCGGGACAATTCCGGCAAACCGCCCGCATCCGCTTCGAGGAAAATCGGTTCAACATAAAGCAAAGCATCGTTGATCGGCAGAACCAGGAGGTTACCGCGGATCACCCGGGAACCGACCTGCCCCCAGAGGGTAAACTGTTCGGAAATTTCGGTGCTTTGATCAATGCGGTTTTCAACCTGTCTCGGTCCAAGGATAAGCCGATCCCTGGGGAAATTGAAAATTTCAACCTCACCGTAATTAGGCTGGTCACAGCGGGCCACCATCCAGGCAATCATGTTATTTCGCTGATCCGGCGTAAAGGGCAATATCAAAACGTATTCCGGTTCTTCGTAACCCGGCAGTTCCAGAATCGTATAATACGGTTCCATAAACTGCTCCTGCCCGAAAGCTTGTTCCATCGGTATGGCCCAGAGGTCTTCCCGGCTGTAGAACTGGTTTGGATCCGTGATGTGATAGAGCTGCATCAGTTCGGCCTGCTTTTCAAAAAGGTCCAGCGGGTAACGAACGTTTTCCATCAAACCATCCGGCATATCTTCCATCGGGCTAAACATATCCGGAAAGATTTGGCTGTACGTCTGGACCAGGGGATCATCCGGGTCTA
The DNA here is from genome assembly GCA_007130825.1 of Syntrophomonadaceae bacterium. Lineage (GTDB taxonomy): Bacteria > Bacillota > Dethiobacteria > DTU022 > DTU022 > B1SED10-74M. Next base: position 10,384 of record SLRT01000056.1, read on the forward strand.
TTATATAATAGTTAACGTCTCCGTTGTATGCATCGATGACCACTTTAACTGAATTACGGATGTAGTTTATATTATCATATGGTTCAGAATAGGGGTAACGGTCAGTAACAGTGTAGGCATCCTGGATCCAGAACAGGCGATCGTCATTAATAACAATATACGGATCACGATCATAGCGGAGAAATGGGGCAATCTTACGCACCCTTTCATGGATATTGCGGTCAAATAAGAGCCGGCTTTCATTATCCAGTTCACCGGAAATTAGGATCCGGTATTCGCCAAACCTCAGGGCCATTAAGGCCCGGCGGAATATAGAGTTTAACGGTATCCCGGCATTTCCTTCGTAAAAGGTAAACTCACTCTCATCTTCATCAGTGGCGTAATGAAATTCCGGTCTTGCAGTATTGGTAATCACATAATCATCGGTCAGTTCGCCAAAATAAATCGATGGATTGTCAACCTCAAGATCGCCCTGCGGCGGGATATCACTCAAAAAATAAAGAGGCATACCTTCCATACTGACCTCATTAACCGGGGTCATTGTAACTCCATAGCCGTGGGTATAGAGCAAATGCATATTAATCCAGGTCTGGGCCGGTTCAGCGAGCCGGCTTTTATCAAGTTCGCGGGCAGACAGCATAACCTGGCGGTACTCATCATTAATTGTATAGCGATCGATATCGACATCGACAAAGCGGTAATAAGGCCTGATAGCCTGCAGTTCATTGAATGTAGTCAGCAGAGGGCGGTAATCCCACAGCCGCACATTTTTCATCGTACCCGGATTATCCTGCAGGTCAGCCCAGGTTAAATCGCTGCCGGCATTATAGGAGCGCGAACCAAATTGATCAAGCCCGTAAGCAGCGCGGGTAAATTCTATATTATGGGCCAGGTATTCTTCTTCATAGCTGAATTCGCTGGGTTCAACCACAAAGTTTTGAATGGCGGCCGGATAGGCCCATCCGCCCAAAAGCGAAACCCCGATTAAAGCCATAATACCGTAAATGAAAAAGCGGAAGCGGCGCAGGAATATATTAGCCAGGAATACCAGGGCAATTATGCCGGCCAGAACCATCAGGACCACTAAAACCATATAATTAGCGCTTAGATCCGTATAACCGGCGCCAAAAACTACGCCCCGTTCCGACAAAACCAGTTCCAGCTGACTGAGCCGGTAATCCCAGGCCTTTAAACCGAAAATCAGGGCCAGTAAAACAGCCAGGTGGCTAACCCCTCTTGACGGGGGAAGTATCCAACTCTGTTTTCCCTGGGTAGGCGGATTCAACAATAAATATATAGCGGCAACGATCAGCAGGTTTATAACCAGGACCATCATTAAAAACTCATAAATAAAACGGTAAAAGGGCAGTCCGAAAACATAAAATGCAATATCATTTCCGAATACAGGATCATTTATAGCAAAGGAAACCTGGTTAAAGTAACGAAGCACTTCCATCCAGTTATTGCCAACATATCCCGAAAACATAAAGGCCAGTATACCGGAGGCGGCGATGAAATAAATAGTCAGTCGGCGGGGGGTTAAAAAACGCATGGCCCCGGAAGCCATTAGCCGCTCGCGCAAAGCTAGATTAGGAAAACTAAGGATATAGCGCTTCGTGAACATCAGGTTAACAAGTAAAAATACAAAGAGAAAAATAAACCCGCCAATGCGCATACCCCAGCTGGTTAAATACTGGGTCCAGAAAACCTGCTCCATGTTCAAATCCGTAAACCAGAGCAGGTCCAGGTAAAAATTAGTTCCGGTCAAAAGTACTGAAAATAAAAAAACAACAGCAACGATAATCCATATAAAACGACTGCGCATACTAAGTCCTCCCGACAAAATAAATACCGGTGTGAAACCGGTTGTTCTTTTCGTGTCTGTAATTGTAGCCTAGTTGAAGGCATCTTGTCAAAAATAGTTCTAATAAGTTATTCCAAACAATACTCATTTTCCCGCTACGATGTTTACTCCTGAACTGGTTCCAATCCTGTTCGCGCCGGCTTCGATCATGGCCCGGACTTCTTTCGAAGTGCGCACCCCGGCAGAGGCTTTCACTCCCAGTTCATGGCCTACAACTTCACGCATCAACTGTATATCAGCAATACTGGCGCCACCGGGCCCAAAGCCGGTAGAGTTTTTAACAAAGCCGGCCCCGGCTTGTTTTACCAGGCGGCAGGCAAGCACTTTTTCCTCTTCAGTGAGCAAACCGGTCTCGATAATTACCTTGACAGTTTTTCCCTTCACCGCCTCGACCACTGCTGTAATATCATCGATGACGTATTGTTCTTCTCTACCTTTCAATGCTCCAATATGAAGGACCATATCTACTTCTTCAGCGCCTCCGGCCACCGCTTCTGCAGCTTCGAAAGCTTTCGCTGCTGTAGTAGACGCGCCCAGGGGAAAGCCAACTACGACAGATACTTTAACCATGCTGCCTTCCAGCTCTTTAACTGCGGTTATCAAATAAGAAGGATTTATACAAACCGAATAAAACCGGTTTTCGATTGCTTCCCGGCAAAGCTGAATTATATCCTTCCTGGTCGCCTCCGGCTTTAACAGGGTATGATCAATATAACGGCCCATATTTTCAGACAAGATATTCATCTCCCTTTTGATCCACCCAACCATAAACCAGCGGCGATTTGTTGAGCGGCTCTTTCTGAAGTCTGTATGCGGATACAACCTTTTTTTCTGTGGACTCAATCAATTCCAGGGGAGCATCCGCATGGCTATGGATAACAGCAAGGTTTTCACCGGGCCGGATACTTGCCCCCACTTTTTTTTCAAGCGTAATTCCCACTGCCGGATCAATCGGCGAATCTTTTTCTTCCCGGCCGGCCCCCAGGTCCATTGCCGCCGCGCCGATAATTTCCCCATTTACCCGGCTGACATATCCTTCAGCGGAAGCTTTAATACCAATTTGTTTTTCAGCCCGGAGAAGCAGGGACAAATTATCAATGATCATTTCATTTCCATGCTGATTTCTGACCAGTTCTTTAAATTTACCCAGGGCCGCCCCACTTTCAATCACCTTTTTTAAATCAGCCTTACCCTGCTCCGGATCAGCAGCCTTTCCAGCCAGGTAAATCATCCAACCACCCAAAACCAGGCATAATTCCTCTAAATCCGGCGGGCCCTTGCCGCGCAAAGTAAGAACAGCTTCCTCAATTTCGAGAGCGTTACCGACAGCCCGGCCCAGTGGTTGGTCCATATGTGATACAATGGCCGCCGTTTTGCGGCCTGCCCTCCGTCCAATATCGACCATGGCCCGGGCCAATTCAAAAGCCTGATCCTGATCTCTGATAAAAGCTCCGCTGCCAACTTTAACATCCAGGACAAGAGCATCAGCTCCGGCTGCCAGTTTTTTGCACATAATGCTGCTCGCAATCAAAGGCATACTGTCAACAGTGGCGGTTAAATCCCTCAAGGCATAAAACTTTTTATCCGCCGGTACTAGATTACCGCTTTGACCGGCAATAGCCACTCCTACTTTTTTTACAGCCGCAACCAGCTCGGAGACCGTCATCCCGGTTTGCAAACCGGGTATAGATTCCAGCTTATCCAGGGTGCCCCCGGTATGGCCGAGGCCACGCCCTGACAATTTAGCCACCGGAATGCCGGCAGCAGCCACCAGTGGGGCCAAAACCAGTGTAGTTGTATCGCCTACTCCGCCTGTGCTGTGCTTGTCAACCTTTATACCCGGGATCTGGTCCAAACAGATAATATCGCCGGAATTCATCATGGCCCGGGTCAGCTGCAAAGTTTCTTCTCTGGTCATGCCCTGAAAATAGATAGCCATAGCGAGGGCTGCCATCTGGTAATCAGGAATAATCCCGGCCGCATAGCCGGTAATGAGCTGCTCGATTTCAACTTCGGATAATGCAAAACCATTGCGTTTCTTCAAAATGAGATCATAGACTTTCATCAGCGCCACCCCGGCAATGATCTAGTTAATTAATAGATAGTGATCATTTCAGCAAAGTTATCGTAAGTTGCCTGCCCAATACCTGTGATCTCCATAATTTCTTCTTTTGCTTGGAATAAACCGTGTTTTTCCCGATGTTCGACAATCTGCCGGGCACGGACTTCCCCAATGCCGGGAAGAGCTGTCAATTCCGAAGCGGAGGCCCGATTTATATTGATCATCTCTGAACTATTATTGGTGGGCACCCTCGGAACCTCACCAATTTTGTGAACAAAGATCTGTTCGCCGTCAAGCAAAGGCCGGGCCTGGTTTAAAGTATCCCGGGCTGCATTCTCTGTAAAACCTCCGCCAAGTTCCAACACCTCATAAACCCGTGATCCTTCAGATAATTGATATACTCCAGGTCTTTTCACCTCTCCAACAAGGTGGACTGAGATCAATGCCGGCTCAACTTCTTCGTTTTGCTGCTGATCATTTTCGCTGTTATTTACCTGAATGACTGCCGGTTCAGGAGACTGATAAACATGAGCGAACCGCCAAACTCCGCCGGAAACCAAAAGCAGGACAAGTATTCCCCAAATAATTTTTTCGCGAACTGCAAGCTTTGCTTCCATTTAACCAGCTCCTGGAATATGAATTTAAATACAGATTACTTCGCTTTATTAATTATTTTACCTGCTTTCCCAGAATAAATAACCCGGCAAACATTTCTGAGTGCCGGGTATCGATAACTATTGCTTTTGATCAGGAAAGACAGCTATTTTTTCTCTGTTTCTGCAGCTTCTTCCTCTTCTTCATACGGGACATTAATGCCCTGGACATTAATGTTTATTGCATCCACCTTCAAACCGGTTGTTTTTTCCACGTTAGTGCGGATTTCTTTTTTCAGTTTGTCGGTAGATTCAACTATAGATTTTCCGTATTCAACAATTACATTTAAGTCTATAGTTACCCTGTCTTCATTAACATCAACTTTTATCCCTTTGGTCATATCGCGGCGGCCAAGTCTTTCAGCAATACCGCCGACTACTCCTCCGCTCATACCCACAATTCCGGGCACATCACTGGAAATAATACTTGCTATTACAGCAATTACTTCGGAGGATATCCTGATGCTGTCGCCTTCTTTCGATGGATCCGGTTTTAATACTGCTTCACCGCTTCCACCAGTTTTGCCTTTTTTTTCTTCTTCAGCCATATAATTACCTCCTTTCAGTTTATACAAACCGACAACTACCAGCCAGCTGGCTTGCCAGTTATAGCAGATTAATGCATTTTATTTAAAAGCTAAGCAGAAATCCCGAGGTTAAAAAGTATGCGTTTAATTCTTTATATATAGTATATAACCTGAGT
>SLRT01000154.1 GCA_007130825.1 Syntrophomonadaceae bacterium
ACGGCCTCAAAACTAAGAATACTATTGGAGCCGGCAAGAGGACTTGAACCCCCAACATGCTGATTACGATTCAGCTGCTCTACCAATTGAGCTATGCCGGCCTGCAGCATAATTATTATAGCGCATATTAAGAAGTGGTTCAACCGACAACTATTGCTTTTGATCAGATTCTTATAAGTTCAATAGCTCCCCAAGCAGCAATTTTATCTTGATAAATAAGCAAAGCACCGGATATGCCTTCAATTGTTTGAATATATTTCAGGGCCGGTTCGAGATCGCTTGCATCGCGAACCCTGTTGCCCAGCGCCGTGGCTGCCGCGTCAGCAAGAGGAGTTGAGGATGAAAGAACTACTGCTGCGTCGGCTTGACCAAGGCTTAATGAGGGACCTATTGTTCCAGAGGAGGTACACACACCCAGTGGAGTCTGATCCGGGTCAACCTTCAAAGCCAGCTTCCCGCTAAGCGGCGATTTTCCGGCATAGATACCGACGTTTACCGGTTCTATGGCTTTAATATAAATATCACCCCCGTTTTCAACAACTACCTCTGGCGAAAAATTTTGCAAGTATTTTCCCACTGCTTCGGCAAAAGCTCCGGCTACTGCAGCCATCGGCCCGACTCCGGCCCGGTTGGCTGAACCGGCCATTACACGAATTATTTCCGGCGAATCGCTTTCCAGCAAACAGGGTTCAAGGGCTGCGAACAGGTAGGAATTAGCGGTGAGGTATGCTTCCAGCCGCCTGCGCTGATTCCAGACCACTTGTTCCGTGCAGGCAGGCAAATCATCTTTATATGATTCACTGTTTACAGCAATCCATAGATCAGTATCTTTAACCTTAACTGAAAAATAAGTAAGTCTTAAACCGCCGTCTTCCTGACGATAAACCCTTTTGCTGTTCATTTGAAGTTTGCGTTATCAACCAGTGTTTCCATCGCCCGGGCCGGACAGGCGCGCAAACATAGTTCACAAACCACACATTTATCTTCCCTAAAGCTAACAGTCATCTCCGGGCGTTTAAAAGCAAGGGCTTCAGTAGGACAGATCACAGTACAGGCCCCGCAGTGGGTACAGCGCTCTGAACGCCAGATAATCTGCTGTTCCAGGCCCATAATATGCAACCCCTGTTCCTGAAGCCATTCCACTGCCCGCTGGTAGTTTAATTCAGTGCCGCTGAGTTCCATCATCAGGCGGCCTTCTTTTTTCGGGTTGATATCGGCCCTAAGGATATTGACCATCAAATCAAAATCCTTAATCAGGTGATAAATTGTCGGGTTTTCAACCACATGCGGGGGGTAACGAAGCACTATTTTTTGTTTTATCATTGTTCAGCCTCCACATCGTCCGGATCTCTCTGGGGCATAGAGTTTAGAGTAATGCCTGCTTCTTTTGAAGGCAAAGCTGCCGAAGGAACGCTTAACATGAATTGGCCGGAGTTTATCCAGTCTTTTAATTCAGAAGCAATCTCCCGGGCTCCTGCATAGCTGGAAAGTGATGCCGTGGGAACGTTTTGCCCTTGCACGGTTATTGACCCGCTTTTAAGTTCAGCATAGCTGACCAGCCCTAAATCACCGCCTTCTTTATAAGGGTAACCGCGGTGATAATCAACAATCGGCGCCATCAGGTCTTCATCACGAACAGCGCAGTGGCTTATTATATTTTCATTTAATATTGGGATTGGAATTCCCAGGCCAACCTGCATAGTCGCACCGTAGCCTAAAAAACTGAGGCCCCTCAGCCAGCGCGGTTTCATCTGCTTTAAATCACCAACCAGGGCCAGCGTACTGCCGGGATTGACGGGGGTTTCATTTTCAGCTCTTTCTGCCGAAGGGTTGTGCTGGGTTCCCTGCCAGGCAACATAGCCGATACCGCCCCCTAAAAATATGCGGGTGCCGATACCGATAGTTTTCATCAGCGGATCATTAAACAGGGGGCTTAGCTGACCGGCGGAGCTGTAGTTGGCATTGCCCATGTTCATCTTTAACACCCCCATATAGGTATAAATCGTCTTGGGCCCCAGGTTTATAGCTACATTATAGTTCTGGTAGGCATTGCGGGGGTTATACAAAGTTGCTTCATTTATTTCCGACAGGCGAAACCTGGTGTCAATTTTTTTTAAGGGATAACAGTCAGTGCCGTATGCGGTTGCCTCCAACCTTATTTCTTTGCCGGCTGCCAGATCTTCGATAACATGTCCTCCGCCATATATAAAATCCCCGGGATAATTGCGGTTAGCCGGATCACTCGGGGGAAGAGCGGTTGCTCCCAGGTAGAGATCTACAGCAGCAATTCCGGCATAAGCAGGAACACTGTTTAGGTAGACCTCGTTAAGTTTGATCCGTGGACAAGGATGGCCGACATTTAAAAAAACCCCTGACGAACACATCGGACCAAATGTTCCCGTAGTTACCACATCCACAGATGCAGCCGCCTCAGCAGCACCTTTTTCTTCCACTAAATCAATTATTTCTTCTGCTGTAAACACTACCGCTTTGCCGTTTTTTATTTTTTCATTGATTTCTTCTATACTGCGGTTTACTTTCAACAGGCGACCACCTCCGGTATTAATAGCAAATATTATATCATTCACATCCAAATAAGTCATCTTTAGTGAGAACAATCACCAGTGAGAACAATCACCAGTGAGAACAATCACCTGCCGGATCAAAAAGGACCCCGGCTTATACTGCAAGGGTCCTTTATTATTTAACATTCTGCGCAGTCCTACCGTGAAGCAATTATCGCAGCCAGATCTATCAATCGGCACGCATATGCCCATTCATTGTCATACCATGCTAAAACACGGACCAGGTTGTCTCCTATAACCATCGTCGATAGCCCGTCTACGGTTGAAGAATATGGGTTACCCTTGTAATCGATGGAAACGAGGGGTTGATCGCTGTAAGCAAAGTAATGTGAACCGGAAGCTTCCGTTTTAAAAGCTTCGTTAACAGAATCTGCAGTTGTCTCGTTTTCCAATTCCGCCACAAAATCGACCAGGGAAACAGTAGCAGTGGGCACGCGAATAGCAAACCCATCAATTCTTCCTTTAAGCTCCGGAATAACTTCCCCCACGGTCCTGGCAGCACCAGTGGTGGTGGGAATCAGCGATAAAGCCGCTGCCCGGGCACGGCGCAGATCGGAATGCGGAAAGTCAAGCAGCTGCTGATCATTGGTGTAGGCATGAGTGGTATTCATTAAACCTTTCTTTAACCCAAAGTTTTCATGTATCACTTTGGCCACCGGAGCCAAGGCATTAGTCGTACAGGATGCGTTAGAAATCAAAAAGTGTTTTTCAGGATCGTATAAATAATCATTAACTCCCAGAACCACCACTAAATCAGCTTCCCCCGGAGCGCTGATAATCACCCGTTCCGCTCCGGCATTGAAATGGGCGGAAGCTGACTCCCGCTTACGAAATAGGCCTGTTGCTTCAATGACCAGATCCACCCCGGCATCTTTCCAGGGAATCTTTTCCGGCTCTCTTTCAGAAAACACCCTCACCGGCTCTCCGTTAATAAAGAAATCCTGTTCATTAGATTGCACATCAGCATCAAGAATTCCATAGACAGAGTCATACTTCAGCAGATGCGCAAGAGTAGTATTATCTGACAGGTCATTGATCGCCGCTACCTTTACCTTGTCCTGGTTCATCGATGCACGCATAGTCAACCTGCCAATACGTCCGAAACCGTTAATCCCAAGCTTTAACATAATACACTCCTCCTAGAAGCATCTTAACTAGATTTTATCTCCAAGGCTAATTATACTTTCTGCCTGTAATGGTATATCATTTGCTTTATTTCTGCAACAATAATAACCGTTAAGCAGGTATGATATAAATCGGGTTGGAGTAGATCCAGGGGCGGGGGCGGCTGAAGTAAGAACGAAAGTAAACTTCTGCGCGGTAGACCCCCGGTTTAGCAGGATAAAATTTAAGCTCTTGTCCCACTGTTTCGCTGATCAGTGTGCCGTTATGAATCAGCCGGACCATTGAGCGTTTACAAGGCGTTTTTATATGCAAAGCGATTCCTTTTTGGAAGCCTATTTCTCCGCCCATTAAAATCTTATCTTTGCCGACTTCGGCATAATAATAAAATTCTTTACCAGGGTAGAGGCTGTCAAAAGATATGTAACAGCGTCCGCTGCGCAGGGCGCCGACAATTTGATTTTTTGCAGTATAATAATTGTCGCTAAGTTTTTCTTAATCAACAGCCATAACAACTATCGGGGCGGTAAAAACCTGAACCGACGATTTTGATTTACCTGTAAGGAAGTATAAGCGGCGGAG
>SLRT01000169.1 GCA_007130825.1 Syntrophomonadaceae bacterium
GCCCTCTGCTTTACCTCCACCCGTGGCAAATCGGGCCAAAGTCTGTTTTTTCAGGGTCGGGTTAGCTTGACCTGCAGCTTTATAGTGTAGTAGTATATCCCCAACAGAAAAGCAAATTCCTATCTCTAAGCTGTTCTCCAAATCCGTCTTGATTCGGGCAGGAAAATGACTAACACAGTAAAAATCTCCAGTCTGCCGATCACCATCAATACCGGCAATAAGAACTGGCCGGCAGGAGGAATAACCTGGTAAGTCTCTGCCGGGCCGACACCACCGAGACCGGGACCGACATTGCCGATCGTTGCTGCTACTGCTGAAAAAGCAGTCTCCGTATCCAGTCCCATAAAAGCGAGGGCAAGAGTTGAAAGTGCTGTAATTAATAAGTAAAGAAAACCAAAACCCATAGTTGTAAGCAGCACCTCTTCACCGATAGATTGTTTGCCCAATTTAACTGATGAAACTGCAGACGGATGAATTACCCGGTGGATTTCACGAAAAGCAAACTTGGCCATTAACATCCAACGCACCTGTTTTATTGATCCCCCGGTCGAACTGCCGCAGGCACCAAAAAACATTAGCATGAGCAGCAACAGGCGGGAAAAATTATGCCAGCTGTCAAAATCGGTGGTAGCATAACCGGTAGTGGTTGTAATGGAAACCACCTGGAAAGCGCTCTGGCGTAAAGCAAGAGAGAAATCCCCGCCAGCAGCATGCTCAAAAGTGTTGAAAGTAACCAGAGTAATAGCTGCTATAATCACAGCCAGGTAAAAGCGAAGCTCAGGATTTTTAAAAACCTTAAAATCACCTTGGATTATGCGAAAGTAAATGACAAAGTTAATCCCGGCAAAAAGCATAAAAAATATAATCACTATTTCCGCCATGGGATTGTTTAAAGCAGCAATACTGGCATTATAGGGTGAGAACCCGCCGGTTGGCATTGTAGTCAGAGCATGGGACAAAGAATCGTAGAAATTGAGTCCGCAAAACATTAACAGGATTATTTGCATAAAACTCAAGCCAACATAGATCAACCAGAGATGGCGGGCTGTGGCGGCCACTCTTGGCACGATCCGTTCCGCAACCGGGCCGGGCAATTCCGCTTTAAACATGGTCATGCTTCTAAAACCGAACTTTGGCAGAATGGCTATAAAAAGGACAATGATTCCCATACCGCCCAACCACTGGGTAAAACTTCTCCAGAGCAGCAAGCCGCGGGGAAGAACTTCAATATCTTCGATCAGGGTGGCTCCGGTGGTAGTAATACCGGATATGGACTCAAAAAAAGCGTGAAGATAGTTTCCTTCAAAAACGCCATAGAAATGATAAGGCAAAGCACCAAAAACACCGGCTATGAACCAGGCCAGCGACACGAGGGTAAAATTTTCTACAATACTTAATTCTTTTCCGCGGGAGGGGGAAAAGAATAGGTAGAGTATAAAACCGACAGCTGCGGTCAAGAGGATTGCCTGTAAAAACGCTATACGATCCGGCCCTTGTTCAGCAAATGACCAGAGAGCAGAAAAAAGCATGGTTAACGCCAGGAACATAAGCATAATGCCGATCAGGTAAAATATGCGAAAACGGCGCACATAAAAACCTCCCTGCTAAATCTGGATTTGTACTACAGTTAAAATTAGGGAGATCAACCTTTTTCAGTGCGAACCAACTTGCTACGAAGATATTCTTTGCTTCCTTTACCGAGCGCCGGGGCAAAAAAGCGATCCAGAATGGTGCTGACTTTGGGTATGGAAAATACTACCAGGCGATCATCAGGCAACAATACCGTATCCCCAACAGGTACGATCACCTCATTTTTGCGAACAATGGATCCGATCAACATGCCGCGCGGAAAATTTGCTTCAGCTATTTTCTTGTTTGCTACCTTGGCACTTTGAGGCAAAACAATTTCTACTACCTCTGCATTTTCATCCTGCAGGATTGAAAAAGACACTACATCCGCCCGGCGGGTTAAGCGAAGGATCCTCGCAGCTGCCAGCAACCGGGGATTAATAACGCTCGCGATACCAAGGGTGCTGTAAACAGGAACATATTGGGGTTTCATAACCTCACAGATAATTTTATTGACTCCAAACTGGCGAGCCAAAAGGGCGGAAACTATATTACTGCGATCGTCCCCGGTGACAGCGATTACAGCGTCTGCCCGGTCTGTATCTTCTTCTTCCAGCATGGCTATTTCAGTAGCATCTCCCTGCAAGACAAGCGTTTGATTCAAATTTCGACATAAATAATCGCATCGCTCTTTGTCTTTTTCTATAAGTTTTATATCAAAATGCTGTTTGCTTTCTTCAAGCAGGTGGGCCAAATGAAAACCGATCATGCCTCCTCCCAAAATGGTAACCTGGTTGACTTGTTTCTTTTTATGGTGTAGTAGTGAACTGATATTTTTTAATGTGTGGGCTTTACCAAGGAGATAAATTTTATTTCCAGGCTGAATCACATCATTTCCCCCGGGTATAATAAATTTACCTTTGGTATCACTAATTCCTACAATAATCGCGTCAGGATTAAGGGCCAGTTTATGTAATGGTACACCGGTGATTTCTGCATCAGAACCAACTGTAACTCCCAGTAGCATAACTTTACCATGGTCGAAATAATCCACTTCACTTGCATCGGGAAAATGAATCATTTTTGAAATTTCCATGGCGGCAATCCGTTCTGGATTGATAACTATATCTATCCCGAGCTGTTTGGGTGTTAAAACCGAAGTGTCTTCGGCATACCCGGAATTGCGAATGCGGCAAACTGTAATCGGAACATGATAGTGTTTGGCCAGCATGCAGGCGATGATATTTATTTCATCCATCTCAGTAACCGCAATGAGTATTTCGGTTGATTTTATATCCGCTTTTTCTAGGACAGCAGCATTGGCCCCGTTATCTTCGATAACCATAACATCAAGAGACTCATTGAACCGCCGGGCTTTGATTTCATTCTTTTCAATAACTACAACATCCTGATTTTTTTCCGAAAGACTGCGGGCTAATTCATAACCAACACCTCCACCACCAACAATAACGATGCGCATTAAAAAACCCTTCCTTTCAGTTCATGTAGGGGCAGCAATAATAATATTGTGAACCAGGCTTGATAAGCCATTCTAATAGACTGAATTTGGATAAAATAGACCGACTATCACAAAATGGTTAGTTTCATCATAATCACAATTGATAGAACCAGTTAATATTTTGAGGCCGTGTCATCACAGCCAGCTACTAATACTTAACAAATCGAAAACTTCATTGCCGGAAGGCGAAATAGCATGGCAAAGAGCAAAGAAAAAACCCCCACCATATCCGAGGTCGGGATAAAACTTATACTGTACAGTTTGCGCTTGTTAAGCAAAAAAACAACTCCTGCCGGAGATTAATTAATTGTTCAGGCTATAGCTTGCAAACTTTACAACCTATACTTTACTACTTCATTCTGGTTATTTCAACCCTTTATTTTTTTAGTTACCTTCAATCAATAAATAAGTGGCAGTGCTTGCAATTGATTGCATTTAACTTTATTTCCTTTGCGCAAAATGGACAGTTTTTGTATTCATTTTTTGCGCTTTCAGGTTTTTAATTTGGTCGGGTTACGTGTACCAGCGCTGGCACTTACCAGGCTACTTCCGATAGCGTTCCGTTATGTAAGAGGCGCCTTTTGTGCCGGCTGCTTGTGCCGGCGCAGGCCGATTGCATAACGCACGTTATCGTTGAAGTTACCCCCTTGAGCGAAAATATGAGCCATGGCCGGGTTGACCGGTGCTTTTGCGGCCAATCTGGGGACAGCATAGCTGGCCGGCCATTTTTTGGCTCAGGGGCGGAGCCAAAAAAGGCCCCATGGCAGACTACGGGATCAGGCTAACCCGGGTGGGCTGTTTAGTCTTTAATGACGGCCTAAGGGCGACCACATGGCTTTAGAGCGCAGGACTTGCGGCCCGGTCCGCAGCGGAGGGGCAAGCGGAGCGCATTATGCGCAGCCTAACCGCAGTAGAGGCCGGGCGGGAAGGCCGGAGCGGTCTATTTTGATGAGTGGCTGGCCAAAGCCGGCCATACTGCAGAGGTGTTTGTGAGTGAAGGACGTTATCCTGGGCCGCTTGTGCCCAGGTTGACGGCTGCAGCGAGAGCGAGCGGAAGCGGGTTGGTCCGGAGCGCAGGACCAGGCTGAGCGGTTTATGCGAAGATGGGCCGTAGCGGAGGCCAACCGGGTGGAGGGAGCGGTTTGGAGGGCCCGCGATAGCGGGCCGACTTTTACAACGGGGGCCGTAATTCTGGGGTGTGTTTTGCCCAGAGTTACGGCCCCTGCAGTTCCCGCGTCAGGCATAGGAGCGGAACTAGTGGCGCATTACTCCGCCAGCGGCTTTCTTACTGCACTTTTTTACGCCCGCTGCCATCGGTGCCAACCTTGTAAATCTTATTGCCGTCATTTTGGTTCGCGTAATAGATCCACTCGCCGACTACATTTATAAATATTGACTCTATGTCTTGATATGTTAAATTGTAATCACAATATTTCCTGTCTTTTGTCCCGTCTCTACATATTCATGTGCTTGCACTATTTCTTCCAGTCGATAAGTCCTATCAATTATAGGGCGAAATCCACCCGTTTCAACTGGTTTTTTCATATACCCCAGGTCTTCTTTTTTAAATGAAGGGATTGGACACAGTACTTTTTTGCTCCCAACCAGAGGGGTAACAAGTGCAAGAAAAATATTTTCGGCATGCTTTCCCAGTTCGGTGGAAATGTAGATTCCATTATTGTTTAACAAGGGCTTGCAGATCTTAAAGGAACTTTTTCCTACAGCATCAAAAATAAAATCGAACCCTGTTTCCGTTTTGGTAAAGTCCTGGGTTTGATAATCAATAACCTCAAAAACCCCTAAAGATTTGATTAATTCTAAGTTTTTTGTGTTGCACACAGCAGTAACTTTCACTTCCATATGTTTGAGAAGCTGAACTGCAGCAGAGCCTATTGCACCAGTAGCTCCATAAACCAAAGCGTTGTGACCCTTTCTGATTTTTGAAGCTCTAATATTACACAATGCATAATGAGCACCTTCTGTTATGGGCGCAGCCTCCTCGTAACTCAGCTTATCCGGGATTTTCGTTATTGCATCAGTTTCAGTAACAGCTACATATTCGGCATGCCCTCCAAACTTTTTATCGTTGTAGCCGAAAACTCTGTCACCTATTTTAAACAGAGAAACCTTACTGCCAATTTCTTCAACCTGACCAGCATATTCACATCCCAATATTTTATTTCTAGGATGCAATAAACCACTCCAAAGTCTCGAAATAAAGTATTCCGCGCTGCGAAAACCACAGTCGGTTCGATTTACCGTGGAAGCAAAAACCTTAACCAGAATTTCAGTTTCTCTGGGTACTGGTTTTTCAACTTCCATAAGCTTAACCACTTCAGGCGAACCATATTTAGTATATACAGCTGCTCTCATTTTTAATCCTCCCACAATTGATTTCACTTTTACGTGAATACCTGTGGCCGATCTGCGGTTATTTATGTTATACCTAACCCGGACAAGCCGGTAGCATAAAAGTTGGATTTCAAAATGACCCCTAATAAACGTAGTGTACATCGGCATTTGCGGGATCGCTCAAATAAGTAGGGCAGCTTCCACAATAAAATCCACAACAACCAATCAAGTTTTGATCATCGACTATTATAATCTATCCCCTTTCCACCTGAAAATCACCCTGACACTGGGGACAAAGACCGTATGCCTCAAGGGTATGATCTTCAATACTATACCTGGTTACCGTTTCTATCTCACTGGAAATGTGCTTAAAGCTGCAGCTGCCGAACTCTATGATTTGGCTGCATCCGGTGCAAACAAGGTGGTGGTGATGATCATCCGGCTTTTTCAGTTCATAGAGCAGCTGGTTTTTATTCACGGTAATCGCTCTCAAAATATCCAACTCCAGCAACAACCCAAGGGTCCGGTATACAGTGGCCATACCTATACCGGGATACTCGGCCCGGATACCGGCAAATATTTGCTGCATATCGGGATGCTCCTGGCTTTCAGCCAGATAATTGATAATCGCTATCCGCGGACCGGTAAGTTTATAACCTTTGCGTTTTAATTCTTCCTGGGCTGCTTTGCTCGCATTATTAATCATTAATCATTCACTCCAGTTTGTTTTGCCTGGCATTCTCAAACAGTGGCCTTACCGCCATGGCCAAGGCGAATATTAATGCCAAAACTAAGACTATTGCTGCTCCCGGAGGAACGGGGTAGTAATATGAGATAAAGAGTCCGCCAAAACTGCCCACCAAGCCGAATACTATGGATAAAAAAAGCATGGCACGGTAATTTTTACTCAACCGGTAAGCAGTAGCCCCGGGAATAACTATCAGGGCTGCCACCAGGACCACCCCGGCCAGCTGGATAGAAACCATAACCGTTAAACCCATTGCCGCCAGCAGTCCCATGTAAATGACCACAACAGGCAGGCCACCGGCTTCAGCCATCTCTTCATCGAAGCAAATCATCACCAGCTCTCTAAAAAATATAACCACGAAAGCAGTAATAATAACCATGGCCAGTGCCATAAAGATCAGATCATGGGTTGAAACAGATAAAATGTTGCCAAAAAGCAGGGCAAACAGTTCAGGATAATAGCCTTTAAAACTGCTGATTAAAGCAATCCCCAGGGCCATTCCTGACGCATAGTAGATACCGATAACAGTATCTTCACTAATTTTGCCAATCCTACTGATATAACCGGTACTCATGGCCGTTCCAACAGCAAAAACAGAACCGGAAATGACAGGATCAACCCCGGTGATTAAACCCAGGGCAATCCCTCCCAGGGAAGTATGAGATATGCCCGCTCCCAAAAAAGAAAGTCTTTTTAAAACAACAAAGAACGATATGGTGGAACAAAGGGTTCCAACCAGCAAGGCTGCCAGCAGGGCACGCTGCATAAATCCGTATTCAAGCATTTCATTCAAGAATGGCTGCCCCCTTTATCAAGGGTGCTTATTAAATCAAACTGGCAACGGTAAGCTTCATCAAGGCTCGCACTGTTCAGAACATCAGTGGGATGGCCGTGAATATGCATAGTCCGGTTAATACAAACCAGCTTGTCTGCCGCCGAAGCAATAGACATCAGGTCGTGGGAAACCAGTAAAACTGTTAAGCTCTTTTCCTTTTTCAAACTTTGTATTAACTCGGTAAAACTCTGCTGGGCCGGAAAATCCAGACCAGCGTTAGGTTCATCCAGCAGTAAAAGCTCCGGCTGCCGAACCAGGGATCTGGCCAGAAGAATTCTCTGCTGCTCCCCGCCGGAAAGATCCTGGAAAGGCCGATTATGGTAGCTTTCCATTGCTACAAAATGAAGGGCCGTTTTTATTTTTTCATCCTTTGCAGACACCCGGCGCAGCAGGGTCTCCGATGTTAATAGCCCGCCGCCAACCACATCTGCGGCAGAAAGAGGAAAACGCCTTTCAAAGGATTGGCGCTGAGGCATGTAACCAATTCTTGGACGCACTTCTTTAAGTCTGGCTACAGGAACTCCGAAAACCTCCAGCTGTCCTTTACGGATCGGCACCAGGCCGAGAACAGTCCTAAGCAGTGTTGTTTTGCCGGCCCCGTTGGGGCCGATAATACCGGTTAACTCACCACTCAAGACAGAAAATGTTATGCCCTCTAAAACCTCTGTGCCACCCAGTTCAACCTGCACTTGATCTGCCTTGATTACTTCTTTCATTTAAATCAGCCTCTCAATTGATTAATCTTTAGCCTTTTTATTGCATAGCTTCTTCAAAGGCAGCCAGGTTAAAACGCATCATTTCCAAATAAGTTTCACGTCCTGTTACACCTTCTCCTCCCAGCGGATCTATGACCTTCACATCAATCCCACTTTCTTCGGCAATCCTTTCAGCCAGGTCCACCGGGAACTGCGGCTCGGTAAAAATAGCACTGATATTTTCCACCTTGATTAGTCCGATCAGCTCAGCCAGCCAGCCGGCCGAAGGTTCCTGGCCCGGAAATTGGGCAACAACGGCAACCTCCTCCAAGCCATAACGCCGGCCGAAATACTGCCAGGCAGAATGAAAAGCAATGAAGCCCTGATGAGAAAAACCGGAAACTGCTGCTTCAATATCATCATGCAGGACTGTAAGATCAGCCTGATAGCTGTTTAACTGATCTTCATAGTAATCCTTGCCTTCCTGATTAATTGAGGCAAATTGTCCTGATATTGCAGGACAGATATCGTCCCGGACTATGATCGGATCAAGCCAGTAATGGGGATCATCCGGGCCATGATCGTGGTCACAGTCATGATCATGGTCGTGCCCTTGATCATGGTCCTTGTCATGGTCACAATCCAGGTGCTCTTCATGATCATCATGATCAATAGTGCGATAGCCGGCAGATTCAATTAAATCAACTTCCTGTGATAAATCCAATAACTCCGGACCGGGTTCTGCTGCTTTAGCCAGATCCACAGCCCAGTTATCCAACCCGGCTCCAATATAAATAAACAAATGGGCCTGCGCGACTTCTCTGGCCTGCTCTACAGTCGGCTCGTAGGTATGCGGACTGGCACCGGCCGGCAGAAGATAGCTGACATTTACCCGCTCTCCTCCCAGTTCAGAAACGATATCGGCCAGGGGATAGATTGTCGTTACAACATTTATCACCTGGCCGTGAGCACCATTTTTTGTGTCCTCATCAGTTTCAGCCTGCATACCAGCACAACCGGCAATAAAAAGCAGCGTAAGCAGCAATATGGCCACCAAAAATTTCATTAACTGTAACCCCCTTATTGAAATTTTTAATCATTAACAAGTGGATGTAATTCTTAATAAAGCCCTGCTTTTCAAGTCTAATTGAGAAATATTTTCATTAAAGTTTTGTTGATTTTAACACATGATCATGCTTTTGTATAATCATAAACTCCTGAAACGCCATATTCCCGGGCTTTTTCGCTCCAGGAAAAATAATTTCACCAGTGTTCTTCCACTTTTAAAAATCATCTCTTAATACTTATGTTCATTTATGTCAGTGGGTAGAGTTAGCCTGAGATTTGCCATAGGCTGCCCTTTTTTTCTGGTTCTCTCAAGAGCTTGCCTGATCAAGGCCCGGCGCGGTCGCATTGGCCAGCTTCGCGTGCAAGAATATCCCCTCATATCTTTTGATTAACCACACGGCCACCAGGAAAGAGAGCAGGTCCGCTACCGGGAAGGCCATCCAAATACCCTGCAGCTGAAACAGCAAGGGCAGCAGCACCAAAAGTGGAATTAAGAAGAGCACCTGGCGGGAAAGCGCCAGGAAGAAGGCCGCTCTGGCATTGCCCAGCGCCTGGAATACACCGCCGGTAATAATCTGGATACCGTTTACAAAGTAGAAAGCAAATACAATACGCAGGGCAACTTGGCCCATCTCCACAACCGCGGCATCGCTCGTGAAGATCATCATCAATTGCTTCGGTAAAGACATGGTCAGGATAAAAGCAAATACGGCGATGAGCGTCGTCACTTTCAGGCCTAGCATAATCGATTCACTGACCCGTCCAGCCTGCCTGGCTCCGTAATTGAACCCGACCAGCGGCAGCAGCCCCTGCATAATACCCAGTATAGGCATCACTGTAAACATGATCACCCGCACGACAATGCCCATTACCGCTACCGCCAGATCCCCTCCATAGATAATCAGCAAGTTGTTGGCCACGATCAGCATAATACTGCTCGCCGCCTGGCGCACAAAAGCCGATGCACCGATGGCTACGACCTGCCTGATTATTGTCACCTGCGGGATCAAAAAGGCGCTTATAAAAGTAAGGCTACTCCTGCCGGTTAAAAAATAGATTACCAGGTAAACCACGGTAATCCCCTGGGCAACCACGGTGCCAAGAGCCGCCCCCCTGATGCCCATCTCAAATCCAAAAATAAAGATCGGCGTAATGATAACATTCAACCCGGCCGAGATAATCATGGTGAGCATCGCCGTTTTGGCGTTCCCCTCGGCGCGGATAATATTGTTTGCCGTGAAAGCGAAAGCAAAAAAGACGGTGCTGTAAAGTATAATACCCAGGTAATCGCGGGCATAAGGGAGGATGGTTTCGCTGGAACCGAAGAGCAAAAGCATCGGTGTGAGAAGGGTCAAGCCAAGCAGGGCAGCGCAGATGCTGAAAAATATAACCAGGCCGATAACATTGCCGAATACCCGGTTGGCCCGCTCCATATCGTCGGCGCCCAGGGCAATGGAGATTAACGCCCCTCCCCCGATGCCAAAGATTGCGGCCACTGCCATCACCAGCATTTGCACCGGAAAAGCGATCGATACCGCCGCTACCCCGATCGTTCCTACTCCCCGGGCGACATAAATGGCGTCAACCACGTTATAAAGAGCCATCACAAGCATCCCGACCATGGCCGGCAGGGCCAGTTTAACCAGGATCTGCGGAATTGGCTC
Source organism: Syntrophomonadaceae bacterium (assembly GCA_007130825.1). Taxonomy (GTDB): domain Bacteria; phylum Bacillota; class Dethiobacteria; order DTU022; family DTU022; genus B1SED10-74M. The sequence continues at coordinate 10,451 of SLRT01000169.1, forward strand.
TTTTCCCAATCGACTACTTTGCTCTTTCATCTGGCCGGCTACCCTCTTCATTTAAAATGATCATATGGACAAACTTCAACAATTATATCATAAGTCCCCCCGCCTGTACCCGCGCTAGTGCCGTATCAAACCATGCATTCTATACCTCGAGAGACGCAAGGACGGCAGGAGTTTAAAAGCTTTAGCGTAAGGGCGGCTGTTTACCCGGTTCCCGGGAGAACGGTTACAGTGAAAGTTTCAATGGTAAGATGAGAGATGAGGTTTTAGACAGAGAAATATTTGATACCATGGTTAAAGTAGAAGTCTTGACTAGAAAGTGGGTTTTAAATACAACACAATAAGGCCACACAGCTCCCTCGGCTGCCGGCCACCTGCACCACAGGCTAGAAGGATTTGCTTCATAAACCAACTTAATATCCGGCACAAAAAAACGGGGCCTGTACAGCACCGCCGGCGAGAATCATTATAGCGAACACAATCCCTGCGTTTTCTTTTTCGTTGCATCATTATTTATACGGAAAACTACTTTTGCTTGATTCCAAGCAGAAAGTCATGGTATTATTCTCAAACCTGTAAGGCAAGTTCTTGTTTTATAAGTAGTTGATGCAAAACTTGTGAATCTACGGTAACCTGGTATTGAGCCTTTTCAAGTCTCTTCTCGGTTGGGTTGTTTTTTCGTCAATTACTGTCTAACCGAAGGTGCGGAGAAATGGCGCCTTAATTTTACACAATTATATGGGCTTAACTCACCCTGTCCATCGTTACATCAGGTATTGTATCAAGCTATATAATCCAAATACTGCTCCCAGCAGTATATAGATCAGCAGTCAGGGTGAAACATTTTTATACAAGGGCGCCTTAGCCCCTGCCATTTTTAGCTCTGTCATTTATATCTCCTCTTTTCTAATACTAAACCTTGCGCTTTATCAGAAAGCAGCTTTTTACAAGTTGTGCCGGGTAGTGCTTCAATAAACCATATTGATCCGGCCGATCCGGCTCTTTACCCGGCAAAAAAGCAGCTCGGGACAGGATCCTCGGCGTATTATTGGAAATTTGTGCCAGATTTAAAGCATCTGTGACCGATCAAGCTGCAAGCTTATTCTTCCAACCTTAGCCGGCCGGCTCTCCCTGAATTTCTCCGTAGCGCCAATCAAGAATGCCCCCATTAAAAGCTGGGTGAGGAAAAGCCAACCCAGTAAAATTTAAAAAAATAGCTTTTTTCATTAACACCGCCTTCTCAATAATACATTGCAATATATTAATATTATAATATATAAAAGTAACTTTTGCAAATGCAGCGGCAGGCGCGTCGATCAGCCTGGATATATCAGGCAGCTTACTTGCCTTTCCTGGAGATGATTATTAAGGCAAAAAGGACCAGCAGCGCACCCGTTAAGCTTAAAGTGCTCAAACGTTCCCCCACCAAAAATATGCCCAGCATCGCAGCCGTTAAAGGTTCCGCCAGGGCAATTGTAACTGCCGTTGCCACCGGCACTAAAGCCAAGCCGCTCGTAAATAAAGTATAGGCAAGGGCCGTGGCAATTAATCCAAGATGCAGGGCAGCCAGGATGCCCGAAGGTTCCAGCAGCCAGGTCGGCTTATAAATAAAAAGCAGGGGCGCCAAAAAGATAGCCCCCACGGTAAAAACAACTGCCAGCACAATGTCCGCAGGATTTTCGGCAAGCAGTTTTTTGCTTGCCAGAACATAACATGAAAATGAGAGCCCGGCACAGAGAGCTAAGATTATCCCAACAGTATTGACCCTGTCATCACCGCCGGGAGCAATCAGTAATATACAGCCGATAATGGCTAGCCCTGTAGCCGCATACCAGTGAAGGGCAGGTCTTTCTTTCAACACCAGTAAAGCCAGCAGTCCGGCAAAAATCGGCGCGCTGCCGATAGTTACTATAGTCCCTATGGCCACACCGGTCATGCCAACTGCAGTAAAAAAGAACGGCTGATAAAAAGCCATGCCACAAGAAGCCAGTAAAACGGCTCCTAAAGCCATCTTTTTCTTCAACTTAAACCTGCCACGCAATAAAGCGGCTATCAGCAATGCAGATCCACCGATCGCTATTCTTATCGCTCCAACGGTTAAAGGGTTAGCTGAATCTGGTGCAAAAGCCTGGGCAGTACCGGTTGTGCCCCAGAATATTGCTCCCAGGAGAACTAACCAGAACCCTTGTGAACTTACAGAATTAGGCAATAAAAGCATCCTTCCAGCAAGTTTATTCAATTGTGCGTATTCCGCCCGCATCCGGCCACCCGTTCTGGTCACATCCGGCCAGTGATTCCGGCCCCATCCGGCCAGTTAGAGGGTTCTTCCACTGCATCGGAATATGAACAACTTTTGCCTCAAATACAGAAAACTTCCTTCTGCCACCCGCCCAGATATTCCACCTTTCCCTCAGTAAAAGCAGCAGTCTGTTCCAGGGCAATTATTTCTTCCGAGGTTCTCTTTTCAAGCCAGGCCAGGGCGAGTTTTGCTGCCGTCATCAGGGATAAAACTGTCGGGCTTCGTTGTTTTTCCCGGGCAATAACTACTCACATATCAATGCCTTCCCTTTCCATCAGCCCGGGAAGAATAGCATGCAATCTTATTTTCAGCCAATTGTCTGTAATCTCCGCCTGCTTCCTAAGAGGGAGAAGCCTTTCTTTTAAATCCCGGACACCTCCAGGAGACATTTGCATCCACCTTTCTTAAAAACATTTTTCATCATTATTCCCGGCAAAAATAATCCTTCTAAACTGAACTCTCTTGATTATACCAGCAATTACCTGTCTATCCGGAACCCTGCCTTTAGGCATGCTCACCCTTTAAAATACCTGCATCTAATACTACCATACCTGTTTGTCCTTAGTTTTACCCTCTATTTTTACATCAACCAGCGTGAAAATGGATTTAAGATAATTGATCTATTCGCCACGATTATGCAAAGTCCTATTCTTGCCATTTTGATGGTTCAATTAATTTGCTATATAATCATAATCACAAAGATAAGAATAATCGTCGTCATACTGTAAAGCTCACCATTGAAGGCGGCAAGATAGTGGATGTCCAGCCAGACAGCGGTGAAGCTTTGGAGCAGGTACTGTCCAAGCGGATCATCGCAGGGCAGTCATTACTGGTGGATATCAATACGGGGGCCACAATATCCAGCAAAGCATTTTTAAAAGCAGTGGAAGAAGCACTGTCGCCCCTAAGCTGAGGTGTTCTGACATAATTTATGAGTTGAAAAATGTAATTTGTATTGTTATTGCTATAGCTTTTATTTCTTTAATGAGCACTACCACAAGCTTAAGTAAAGCTGAAGCTGAAAAGCAGGAAGTGTCTGCTCATCTGGATGATCGCATACCTGAGCTTATGAATATGTATAATATTCCGGGGATAAGTGTTGCCCTGATTAAAGATGGAGATGTAGTATGGTCAAAAGGGTACGGCTACCAGGATTTAGCGAAAAATAAACCTGTTAATTCGAATACACTTTTCAGGGCAGAATCGATCACAAAGTCACTAACAGCCTGGGGAGTTATGAACCTGGTAGAACAAGACTATATAGAACTGGATGGTCCCCTGGATAAGCATCTGACATCATGGCAATTACCGGAAACTAAATATGCGGAAGAAGCGGTAACTATAAGGCAACTGCTTAGCCACAGTTCCGGTATAACCGGGGGCACAGATTACGGGCTTCCGGGTACTGAGCGCCCTCCTTTAGAAGAAGGACTGGCGGGTGAACACAGCCAGTATCAGGCTAAATTGGTACGGGAGCCGGGTTCTTCTTTTGAGTACTCCAACCAGGGGTTTATTATACTAGAGCTGCTGGTAGAGGATGTTACAAGCAAGAGCTATGATGATTACATTGAAGAATTAATACTTGATCCCCTTGCCATGAGTAATACAACTTATAATCATGGAGAAGAAGTGCAGTCCAGGCTTGCTACCAGCTACTATTTAGATGGGGAGCCGGTGCCCATGCATGTTTATCCTTTCAAAACCCCGGGGGGATTGAATTCTACTGCTGCTGATCTGGCCAGGTTTTATGCGGCCGGAATGGACACAGAAGGGCAGGAGAAAGGTAGAGGAATATTAACAGCGGAAAGTGTGGACATGCTTTATACCCCGGTGATCGAGCCAGCTGATTTTTATGCTTATGGATCAGATGGCGTAGGCCTGGGCTACTTTATAGATTACCTGGAGACAGGGGAAAAGGCTGTTTTCCACGGGGGTGAAGGAGCCGGATCTTTAGGGATGGCTTACGCGGTGCCGGAAAGTGGTGCAGGTGTCGTAGTTTTGACAAACAGCAAGGGAAGCTGGCCTTTCTTGTTTACGGTGCTGGGTGAGTGGGCAGAAACGAGTGGATTCAGCCGACCTGCAATGAGCAGATTGTACTCAAATCTACAAAGAGGGGCATGGGCTGGTATTATTGCTCTTGTCGCAATTTCTGTCTATATAATCGGTTCACTCGTCTTTGGCTTAAAAGCAGGCAAAATAAAGTTAGCACCACTGTCAGCACAGGCAAGGGTTTTTCGAATATTTAAGATAGGGGTTTCAGGATTACTGCTTGGAGTTTGGTGGTTAGCGGGTGAAATGGTTATTAGAAATTTACTGCCCCTTATTCAATCAAGGTTAACTATAGCTCTGCTTGTATTGGTACTGGCAATTGTAATATCATCGTTGTTTGTTAAGATGGGATCCCCAAACTCCAGGATTAAAACTATTGAATAATTTTCTTCTTCATCCACTGCCAGGAATAAGCTGCCAAAACCAGGGCAATGACAGCTTCTACTCCCAAACTATAAAATAAAGAAGCAGTGTTAAATACTTCACCACTGAAGTTGCCCAGAGCATAATAGAAAATCACTGCAAAAGCTATTCTGCCGCTTTTGTTGTATAGCCAGGCATAAATTGGTGAGCTTATTATTATGGCAAGATTAAAACCCCAGAAAGCGGTTGTTCCCACTCCCAACTGA
>SLRT01000149.1 GCA_007130825.1 Syntrophomonadaceae bacterium
GAGGCGAAAAACCCGCTACGGGTATTGCGCTATGCCCTGGTGGAAGATTCCGGCGGCCCGGGCCGTTTTCGTGGTGGTCTGGGGACGGTGATCGAGTATGAAGTGACCACGGCGTTGGATTTTGTGGCGTTGTTTGTGCTTGAAAGGGTTAAGTTTAAACCTTTTGGCCTGCACGGTGGATGGGAAGGTGCAGGTAACGATGCCTATGTGCTACGAGATGGTGAGCTTTTCCCAAACCTGGGTAAGGTAACGGGGTTCCAGCTGCAGAAAGGTGATGTGGTAACGGTAGTAACCGGTGGTGGTGGCGGTTACGGGAATCCGCAGGAACGGGATCCAGAAAAGATCCGGGAAGATGTGAAAAAAGGATATGTGTCCCTGGAGAAAGCTAAGCAAGTATATTCAGGTTTATCTTAATCTATATAACTAAAACTGTTAAATAAAACGGCGGACCTAAATTTGCCTTGTTTACCCGGGTGGTGCTAAGAAATGAAATTGTTTGAGCCTGTTACTGTTAACAAAATGACATTGCAAAATAGGGTGGTTTATCCTGCGGTAGTAAGCCGCTTGGCCTCTATAGAAGGTTTTGTAACCCGGGAATTGAAAAACCGGGTTTTGCGTATTGCCAAAGGCGGAGTGGGTATGATTGTCCTGGAACCGGCAGGCATTATTGCCAGGAAAAGTGGCAATCTGCTTAAAATCCATGATGACAAATACATCTCCGGTTTAAAGGAGCTTGTTTCAGAGGTTCATAAAAATAGCGGGGCGAAAATAGGAATACAGCTCATACATTTTCTAAAGATCTCACGCAGTGGTTACCGGCAGACGTTGGAGGATCTCAGTATTACTGAGATCAAGCAGATTACAGAAGATTTTTATTCTGCAGCCGAACGGATCAAAACGGCAGGATTTGATTTTATAGAACTTCATTGTGCCCATGCTTATACATTGTCCTCCTTTTTATCTCTGAGAAATAAGCGCCGCGATGCTTATGGCAATAACATGGAAGGCAGAATGAGGTTGATCAGTGAAGTCTGCACGGCAGTTAATAAAGCGGTTGGGCATGATTATACCATTGGGTGCCGGATCAACGGAGACGAATTTATCTTAGGCGGTAATACGTTAAAACAATCATGCGTTATCGCCGAAAGATTAGTCCAGACAGGGGTGCATTATATTAGTGTTTCCGCTGGAGGAAAGTTTGAAGATGGATTAATTTATGACGGTATTGCCTGGCCTTACTCCGGGTACAGCGGCGCCCGTGCCATGCCCCCGGCATACATGCCTGAGGGGGTAAATGTATACCTGGCGGAAGCGATCAGGAATGTCGTCCGATCTTACCAGGTTCCTGTTATTGCTGCAGGCAAGATCCAGACTCCTGTGTACGCCGAATCATTGCTAAAAGAAGGGAAAGCGGATCTGGTTGCCCTGGGCAGACCACTTATTTGTGATCCGGACTGGCCGGTTAAGGTAGAAAACGGACGATCAGGTGAGATTGTGTTGTGTAAGTATTGCGGAGGTTGTACTGATAATGATCGCAATTTTGAGCCTGTTGTCTGCCGGCAGTGGCCAAAGGGTTCCTTAGACGCTCCCGTCAATTTCAAAGCTTGAGGCTCAAGATATTCTAACCCGGGCAAATAAAAAGGTGGTATCTGGCTTGTTTTTACCGATGCCACCTTAATGTGTTGAATAGAATGTTTGGTATTCCCAGGCGCTTATGCGAAACAAGCTATCTTGCGTTTTAGAATACTGTATTGTAGATCTACCTCTGCCTGGATCTCATTAATTTGTTCCTCCTGTAGATGGCGATAACGGCGCTGTACTTTCAGGTATTCTGAGACAGGAGTACCGTCTGCTCCATAGTTTAAGGTGTACCTGGTCCCGTTTTCCACTTCGTAGAGAGGAAATATCCCACTTGTGACGGCCAGGCGGGAAATGCCTACCGCGCTGCTGTCGGTGAGCCCCCAGCCATCGAGGCAGGGTGTAAGAATATTAATCAAACGAGTACCTTTGATCTCCTTTGCCTTTTTTATTTTGTTTACCAGGTCATCGAGATATCCTACGGTGGCTGTGGCCACATAGGGAATCTGGTGAGCTGCCATGATCTCTACCAGGTTTTTTTTCATTGTGGTCTTGCCACCGGGAGTAGAGGTTGTGTAGGCATAGTGAGGAGTAGAGGAGCTTTTCTGGGTGCCCGTATTCATGTAGCCCTCGTTATCCATACAGAAATATATAATATCTTCTCCTCGTTCCGCAGCCGAAGAGAGGGCCTGGAAGCCGATATCATAGGTTCCACCATCACCGGCGATGGCAATGGCTTGAATATGGTCTTTTCCCTTGGACTTAAGAGCCCGTTTTATACCGGAGGCGGAGGCCGCACTGGATTCCAGTGTGGTCTGGTAGACCGGAATACGCATGGAGCTATATGGCTGAGGCCCTGATATAATAGCTGCACAGGAAGGCGGAACCACTGCAATTGTGTCCGGTCCCAGGGTATTTAAAACATATCGAAACGCCAGGGCCTGTCCGCAACCGGGGCAGGCCTGATGTCCCGAACTAAAAATATTTTCTTCACAAATGTCATAGTGCTTGTCATTCTCCATCTTCTTCACCTACCCATATGGAGTTTATGTCTGCTTGTTTTAGTTTGGTGCGCTTTACCAGGCTGGCAATGAGGGCTGGAGAGACATTAAGTCCACCCACACCTGTAAGGAAGCCGTGCACAGCAGGTGCTTTCTCCATACCGCAAACGGCTGCTTTTACTTCCTGATGTAAAATTCCACCCAGCCCCGGGGAGAAATTCCGGTCCATAACCATTACCCGGGGAACACCTTTTAACAAATTTTGCAGCATGTCTACCGGAAAAGGACGAAAAAGCCGAACTTTTAGCAGACCTGCGGCTGTCCCCTGATCACGCATCATATCTACCGCTTCCCTTGCAGTTCCGCACATGCTGCCCATGGTAACGATGAGGACTTCTGCATCTTCACAGCGGTATGCTTCCAACAGTTCATAGCCCCGGCCGGTCAACTCTTTCCACTCTGTGTCAGCTTTTGCTGCAACATCCAGTGCTTGATCCATGGCTTCCCCTAGCGCTTTGCGGTGCCGCCAGAACATCTCCTGGTTTACTACGTTGCCCCAGGAGCGGTTAATGGAAGGATCAAGATATAATTCCGGGTCGAAGGGGGGCAGGTATGAATCTACCAGGGTACGGGAGGGCACATCGACCACTTCAAGAGAATGGGAAACGTAAAAAGCTTCGTGAATAACCATCGCCGGCAGCAGTACCTGCTCTGCCGTGCGGTAAGCCTGCAGTACAGTATCCAGCGATTCCTGAGCGCTCTCCGAGTAGTACTGGATCCAGCCTGTGTCACGCTGAGCCAGGCTATCTGTTTGGTCAGGCCAGAACCCCCAGGGGGAACCGATGGTCCGGTTGACGTTGGCCATGACGATGGGTGCCCGAGCACCCGAAGCATAGTGAAGCATCTCGTGCATGAGAAAAAGTCCCTGGGATGCTGTCGCTGTAAAGACACGCACACCTGTTAATGAAGCGGTAATACAGGCAGCCATGGCCGAGTGCTCGGATTCGGGGGTTATGGTTTCTGCTTCTAATTCCCCGTTGAGCTGCAGTTCAGTAAGTTTTTCAGCAATTGGCGTCTGGGGGGTGATAGGATAAATGGGTAAAACATTGGGTCTGGCCAGCATGGCCCCATAAGAAACAGCATGGTTTCCGGTGAGGAGCATTGCTTTTGATTCTTTTATCATTTTAACTCCTCCTTTAGGACAATGGCTCCGCGGGGACATTCGGCAGCACAGAGGCCACAACCCTTGCAGTACTGATCCAGTACGCGGTAGCCTTCTTCCAGGCTTTCATCTCGCTGTACGGCCATATCGGGACAAAAATAAAAACAGTTATCACAGTAAAGGCAGTTTCCACAGCTAAAACAACGTTCTGACTCAGCTACAACCTGATCCAAAAGAATCCCAGCTTCCACTTCGCGAAAATCTTCGGTTCGAGTTTCCACCGGTTCTTTATACTTTTTAAGTGTCGGTTTTGACGGAAAATAGAAGGTGTTTATCTCTTTAAAAGCAACCGGGTCGTTCTCCTCTTCCCTGTTATCTTCTTCAAAACCCAGGTAACGATAGATTTCAATGGCTCCTAAATGCCCGGCGCTGATAGCGCAGGAAACATAGCGTTCGGCGCTGATAAGATCTCCACCGGCAAAAAAACCATTTCCAGCATCCGCTTGTCCCTCTAGATCCAGCAAGCCTTTCAGAGGGGTAAGATCAGCCTGGGTGCCGGTAGCACCGATCAATGTGTCTAATTCTATGGCAAAAGTTTCATCTTCTACAACTACAGGGCGTTGCCGTCCTGATTCATCGGGTTCACCTAACTGCGTGCGCTGGCAGAGAAGAGTATTTTTTTTACCGTCCCGCTGCAAAGCGAGCGGGGCTGCCAGAAGTTCCAGCTTTACGCCTTCTTCTTCCGCTTCGAGAATTTCTTCGGCGCTGGAAGGCATCTGTTCACGTTCCCGGCGGTAAAGGATAATAACTTCCCGGGAGCCAAGGCGCAGAGCGCTGCGCGCCGCATCAACCGCTGTATTGCCTCCTCCGACAACTACAACTTTTGGGCCCGGTATGGCCGGTATGCCTGTATTGATTTGTTCTAAAAATTTTAGTCCATCAAGGTATTCCGGTTTATCGTCAAGGTCTTTAAGGCCGGGCTTATGTTGCGCCCCGGTGGCGATGAATACAGCAGCATATGTTTCCTTTAGCTTTTTAAAATCAGCAGGATTTGTTAAAAGAGCGCCGGTTTTTAGTTCGATTCCAGTTTGTAGCAATCTTTCTATTTCACCATTAAGGATATTCTGGGGCAGGCGGTAGGAAGGAATACCATAGTAGAGCAAACCGCCCGGTTTTTGCTGCGCTTCGTAGACAGTTACAGCGAAACCACGTCGTCGAAGCTGGTATGCTGCGGAGAGGCCGGCAGGGCCGGCGCCCACAATGGCAATCTTTTCTTTGCGGGAGAGGTTCATAATGTGCAGTTTCCAATCCTTTTCCAGGGCCAGGTCACCCAGGTAGCGTTCCAGTGCTTTTACTGAGACTTTTTCGTCGTATTCATTACGGTTACATTCAAGTTCACAGGGATGATGACAGACCCTGCCGATTACAGCCGGGAAAGGATTGTTAGCAGTCAGACTAAGCCATGCTTCCCTGTGCTCACCGTTTTTTAACTGCTGGATCCACGTAGGAATTTCACCGTTTACAGGGCAAGCCTTGTGACAGGGTGCAGGACGGTGCTGGTGTACCGGTACAGCGCTTCGCCATGTTCCTGTATTAAAAATATCTGTCCATCCCGTTGTCCAGGTAGTAGGTATTTCAACTATTTTGTCTGATGTTTTTGCCATTTACGCTACTCCTTTAAATTTTTTGGCCAGTTCGTAGCCATCGCGAAAGGAACTTATGTTTTCAGGCACTTTTACGGGGCTCATCTCTTCGATAACATTTTGCATATTCTTGAAATCCGGGGCATCCAGTAACCCGGCGAGAGCTCCAAGCAAAACTGAATTGACGATACGGCCGAGCCCGTTTCGGGAAGCAATGTTTATCCCGTCGATGGTGTATACTTTAAAACCGCTGCATTCTTTCAGATCTTTTGCCTCTTTGGTGGAATTGATAAGCAGGCTTGTGTCTTTATTTATTCCTTTAAGCATTTTTTCATCGATAAGGCTGGCATCAAAAATGAGAACTGCATCAGGATTTTCTATGTCGCAGCGCAGCCTGATCGGTCGATTATCGATGCGAATGTAAGAACTCACTGCCGTACCGCGCCGGGCTCCTCCATAACTGGCAAAAGCTTGCACATATTTGCCTTCACGGAAAAATGCTGTTGCCAGTACCTGGGCCGCCATTTGCGCCCCTTGGCCACCGCGTCCGTGTATCTTGATTTGCAGCACTTGTTGAAACACCTCCATAGTCCATTTTAATTGTTTGATTATAATATAATATCATTACCAAATTATAATGCATTATATACTGGCAATTTAATATTTCTTAGCTTGGTACTTACGAAAGAAATGGTTTCATGTAAACTTAAGCTCAGGCTACCATTTAAAGCCAACATGAGCTTAATAAGCAGAGAAAAAGAGGAGTTTTGCTGCTCTTATACTACCACAAAGAAAAATATATTCAACCCCTAAAGAAATAATTATTGTCATTGAGGTTATGAAAAGAAGAAACCCAACGGGCCAGGTTAACTGAAATTGATCTGTCCAGAATTTGCTCTGCCAGTAACAAGATACCGGTATTAAGGCAAAATTGCTTATCTGTTTAGTATGGCGATTCACTTGTATTTGTGAGGTAAAAAAGAAAAGTAGCTCTACCTTTAGCTCGCAAAATGATAACCAGCTAAACGACTACCTGGGCTAATAATAGAAATTGAAACAGCGGTAATGTTGACCGGCAACTTGCCATTCATGGCGAAAAAATTAAATTTTTTATTCCATACCTCCAAATAGATAAGAAGCAAAGTACCAGGGTGATGTGCCAATTCTGGCAGTACGCAGGTATACAAATTGCTTATGCACTAATTACTGTCCCGGTCTTACCTTCCAGCGCTTCAATGGATTTGAAAAGAGAAGTAATAATGGCCTTCTTCCCGGGATTTTCTTTAACATACATTACTGCAGCCTCGATTTTTGGCAGCATACTGCCGGGAGCGAAATGATTTTCTTTTATATATTTTTCTGCTTCCTCAATGCTCATATAATCCAGATCTTGTTGATTGGGTTGATTAAAGTTAAGGGCTACCTGGTCAACCTCGGTAAGAATCATTAAGACATCGGCTTCGATGTCATTTGCCAGTCTTGAGGCGGCCAGATCTTTGTCTACTACAGCTGGAATTCCTTTCAAGATTCCGTTTTCCGTTTCGATAACCGGAATACCTCCACCCCCTGCCGTAATCACGATAGTAGTATCCCATAGTTCCTTTAAACAGGAAAACTCCACGATCCTTTTCGGCATGGGTGAAGCAACAACTCTTCGCCAGCCCCTGCCGGCATCCTCAATCATTTTGTAACCTTTTTCCTGAATAATCTTTTCAGCTTCTTCTTGCGAATAAAAAAGGCCAATCGGTTTATTTGGCTGTTCAAAGGCAGGATCGTTTTCGTCAACTATCACCTGGGTGACGATTGTAACCACGGGCACGTTACGCTTTTTTCGGATCAATGCCCGGCGCAGCGCCTGCTGAATATGATAGCCTATGTATCCCTGGCTCATTGCGCCGCAAACATCAAGAGGCATAACCGGCACGATATCTGCGGCTGCTTCACTGGATAGTACTATATTTCCAACCTGGGGCCCGTTGCCGTGTACGATAGCCAGCTCATTATCCCGGCGGCTTATTTCAGCAATGTATTCCACCGTTTGGTTGATTACTTCCAGCTGATTTTCGGCGGTGGCAGGAGCGCCTTTCTTTAGTAAGGCATTTCCACCCAGCGCTACAACAATCCTTGTTGGTCTCATTACCCAAGCCTCCATATTTTGCTTGATTTATTATAATTGTAACACAGTTTAATCGCACATTCATGTAACGTGACACCAGTAACAGGTTTTTATCAGCCATTTATTAGAGTATTGCGGCAGCTAAAAATAAATAAACTTGCGTGTATTTGGCTGTTTGTGATAAAATATTCATAAACAGACGAAAAGCTGAGCTATTGTCTGAATTTAAGCATAAGAAGGAGGTATTGCTATGAATGCTAATGGTTTTTTTGATTATCTTGTGGAATGGTTTACAGTTCAATTTCCCCAGTTTATTGGAGCAATAGCTATTCTGATTATAGGGTGGTTAATCGCACTGATTCTTGCTTCAGTAGTGCGAGGCGCATTACGCAGAACCAATTTGGGCGCCAGGTTGGCACGCTGGATCAAAGGCGATGAGGAAGCCACCGGTGCGGAAGTCAACAAATGGAGTGGACGGATAATTTATTACCTGGCCATGTTTTTCGTGCTCGTGGCCTTTTTCCAGTATTTAAACCTTACTTTTATTGCTGAACCGTTAACTTCATTTTTAGTGCTGATTTTTGAATATGCTCCACGTATTTTTGGAGCGGCGATTATTTTATTAGTTGCCTGGCTGATAGCAACCGTGCTGCGGATTGTTCTTCAGCGCTTACTGGAGGTAACTAAAATTGATGAACGTTATAACGACCTGAGTGGAGAAGAAAAAAAGGAAATATCTTTGGCTCAAACATTAAGTAACGTAGTGTATTGGGTGGTAATTTTGCTTTTTGTGCCCGCCATTTTAAGCACTCTCACTTTGGAAGGACTTTTGGTTCCGGTACAAAGGATGTTTGAAACCATACTCATTTACCTGCCAAATATCCTTGCAGCTGGTTTGATCATTTTTCTGGGGTGGTTCGGAGCCCGGATTTTACAAAGGGTTACGATTAATCTATTATCTGCACTTGGATTGGATCGCCTCAGCGACAGAGAAGATATCGCTTCCTTTTTCGGCGCCAGGAAACCCTCAGAGATTCTTGGCTTGCTGGTTTACGTTCTGGTGTTCGTATTTGCGATTATCGGAGCTCTAAATGCCCTGGCATTAGAGGCAATTACCCGTCCGGCCAGCAACATGTTGGAACTGATCCTGCAGGCATTGCCGGCAATTTTTGCTGCTACATTGGTTTTGGTAGTCGCGCTAATGGTAGGCAGAATATTAGCAGCCTTAATCTCCAAGCTGTTATCTGCGGCGGGATTCGATCAATTTTTAACCCGCCTGGGAATTGCCCGCACTACTCTTGAGGGACGCAGATCTCCTTCTGAAATTGCGGGCTACATAGTCCTCGTGGCTATAATGATGTTTGCAGCAATTGAAGCTGCCGGGTTGCTTGGATTTGCTGTCCTGGCTGATCTGATCGCCCAGTTAACTGTCCTGTTGGGCAGGGTTGTAGTGTCGGTAGTTATCTTTGGCATCGGTCTCTACCTTGGTGGTTTGGCTAAAGAAGTTGTTGAAACCAGTGGAGGACCGCATGCAGAGTTCCTGGCTAAACTGGCCCGGGTATCGATTCTTATCCTGGCCGGTTCCATTGCCCTGCAGCAGCTGGGAGTCGCAAACGAGATTATTATCATTGCTTTCGGTGTGCTCTTGGGAGCAGTAGCCCTGACCGGAGTGATTGCTTTTGGTCTGGGTGGACGAGACCTGGCAGCAAGAGAACTATCCGACTGGGTGGATCGGTTCAAGAAGACAGAATAATAAACACTGTTACCGCTAAGCATTTTCATGAAACTGGAGCAAAAAACAGGCAGTTCCTGTTGAAGGGCTGTGGTTATTAAGGGATCCAGGGTTTTCTCTCTGGATCCCTGCTTCTCAAGTAACTTCATAAATTTATAGGACAGGTTATTTTGACATTGCAGACAGTAAGTTGCTATAATCTTTTTGAACCTGAGCAGACAATAATCTATTAAGGCAAGGATGAAAAATGAAAAAGAAACATCCGGAACCGGATAAAGCTTATAAGAATATGGAATTTATAAACAGCCCCGATGCACGCACTATCCGCATCCTGGCGGAATTTCTCGAGCCAATGCAGCGTTTCAGGAAACATAATATTTACGATACACTTGTTTTTTTTGGTTCCGCTCGAACAATAAGCCCACATGATGCTCAAGAAAAGCTTAAAAATGTGCAGGATCGGATTGCACAATCTGAGGCAACTAATCCCGATCCCGCTTTACAGGAAGAGTTGGAAAATGCCAAAAACCAGGTATTCCTTTCCCGTTATTACCAGGAGGCCACCGAGTTAGCCAAACGTCTGACTGAATGGTCAAAATCACTGGATTCGATCTACCGTTTTGTAGTTTGCTCCGGAGGGGGCCCCGGGATGATGGAAGCAGCAAACAAGGGCGCTCTGGAAGCAGGCGGTAAGTCTATTGGGTTAAATATTAGTTTGCCGATGGAACAGGTCTCAAATCCTTTTATAACTCCTGAACTGAACTTCGAGTTCCATTACTTTTTTATGCGCAAGTTTTGGTTAATCTATCTTGCGAAGGGACTGGTTATATTTCCCGGTGGATTCGGTACGCTTGATGAGTTGTTTGAGACTCTTACCTTAATTCAGACCGAAAAAGTAAAAAAGAAAATACCGATTGTAATCTATGGTTCGGAATACTGGGACCAGGTCATTAATCTTGATGTTATGGTCAATTACGGGTTAATCAGTAAAGCAGATCGGGAACTGGTGCAGTTCTGTGACACGGTGGACGAGGCATTTCTTTATATAAAAAACGAACTGACCCGGATTTATCTTGACAATGAGTGAGAGTAACTTTTGTATTGATTCTGTACTTATTTTAGGCCCTTAAACCTGAAGTGCTGCGAATTATTAGCAGGACTTTTTTGAGCGATCCCGCAAACGCCGATGTACACTATGTTTAGCAGGAGTCATTTTTAAATCCAACTTTATGGCACCGGCTTGTCCAGGTTAGGGATATTAAAGCGGCTTGGAGGCAGGGTAGGGTTAACAGGCGCTATTTTAAAGGGGCTAAAGCAAATCTTTCAACCTGTAATAGTTTAATTTATAGTAAAGGGTGCTCCTGGGGATATTTAATATTTTTGCCGCCTTGCTTTTATTTCCGTCGACCATTTCCATAACTTTTCTTAAAACTTCCATTTCTGTTTTGGCGACACAGGTTTGCAAATCAAAACTTTCCCCCCCGTTTCGTGTTTTGCTCAGTGAACGCTCGATAATTTGTTCGGGGACACTTTCAAGCTCAATTTTTCCGTTCCTGGAGAACACCACAAGATGTTCCGCTGTATTTTTTAATTCCCGAATATTCCCTTTCCAGCTATAGTTGGTTAATACATTAAAAACTTCGGGCCTCAGTTTAGGTACATCCAGGTTATTTTTACTGCAAAATTTGTCTATAAAAGATTCTGCCAGGATTGGGATATCTTCTTTTCTCTCCCGCAGTGGGGGCAGCTCAACTTTAATCACGTTCAGTCTGTAATATAAGTCTTCTCTGAAGGTCCCAGTATCCACCATTTTGCGCAAGTCTTTATTGGAGGCCGAGATGATTCTTACATCTACTTCTCTGGGAGTGTCTGCTCCTATACGCAGGACCTTGTTTTCCTGGAGGACACGAAGCAGTTTGGCCTGCATGTGCGTGGGCATATCGCTTATTTCATCTAAAAAGAGAGTCCCCTGGCTAGCGTTTTCGAACTGCCCACCTTTCCCTTGTTTAAGAGCCCCGGTAAAAGCGCCGCCCACGTAGCCAAACATTTCACTTTCAAAAAGATTCTCAGGTATGGCGCTGCAATTTATTGCTACAAAGTTGCCTTTTCTGCCGCTGTGCTGGTGAATAGCCCGGGCAAATATTTCTTTACCGGTTCCGCTTTCACCGGTAATCAAAATACCGCTGTTTGTTTTGGCCACCTGTTTGGCCCGGTCAATTTTCTGTTTTATGACTTCGCTTTTGCCCAGGATTTGACCGAAAGAAAATTTTTCTTCACTTAGTTTGCTAACTTCTTCCCTGAGCTGGTTAAGTCTGTCCTTGGTTTCCTCCAGCTCGAAGGTTAGGTTAGTCATTTCTGTTACATCTTTGTCTGTGGATATCGCCCCGATAAAATGAGAGTTATAATAAAGGGGTTTGCTGCTGACCACGACATATGTACCTTTCCGGGGACTAACGTAAATATTTTTTGCTTCTTTTTTGTTTTCCAGGACGCTCAGCAGTAAGGCTGTGGGAAAAAAATCTTTTAATGGTTTTCCCACAATCTGGTATGTTTTAACATTAAAAAGCGCTTCAGATTTCTTACTCCAGTGAACAACAATACCGTCTTTATCAACAATGCATACAGCCTCATGAATTGCATTGAGAATATTTTTTACAGCTTCACTTTGAAGAATTCTAAGAGGCATAAGCCACCCCGGCCTGTCCTGTTTTTAACATAATATCATCTATTTATTTATGCGTAAACTTTGTTTTATAAAGCGATAAAAAAAGACTATGCCGGGCATATCAATATCCCCGCCCGGCATAGTCTGTCATGCATATAATGCATTACTATTCTTTATGTTTGATCTATTTCCATTTAGATCTGGCGCACATTGCCACCCTGACAAAGTATCCCACGATAGCAATATAACCTCCCAAGAAAACAATCATCCAGATGATAATTTCTGCATCCATATTTATTCCTCCTTTATAAGATTAAGGAGCCCCGGTAAAAAGATCGAAATCTATTGTTTTTACCGGAATCAGCTTTAAACTCAGTTAATCACTCATCTTTCTTGGTCATCGGACCGGCAACAACATTCTTGGCAAAGAAGTTGTTGAGAGCATAGCAAACAATGAAAAGTATGGCCCACTGGAAGATCATAGTGCCGGTAGTAAACACTTCAAAGGGATGCCACCAGTTGTCGGGATACCATTCAATAGACTGCATGACCCACCAGCCGAAAATAAAGACAAACATTAAGGGAATGATCCTGATCAAGAAAGTCCACCAAGCGCCAATGTGCAGGTCGCTGGTTTCGTTGAGTTGGGCGCGGGCTTTTTCCACGCCGTATTTCATCATCGCTACAGCTGTCAGTAAACCACTGATCAGAAGGCCTACTCCCCAGACCCAGTCCTGGTTGTCCAGGAAATTGATACTTAGGGCGGAAGGAATCCCGAATAAGAAAGTGGCAATACCGGCATATATAGCTGCTTTTTTACGGTCTATACCGAAATTCATAACGTTGGTGGTAATAAGTTCGATCATAGCGATTAAAGAAGAAATAGCTGCCAGGAAAAGAGCCAGGAAGAAAAGAGAAGAAACCAACCATGCGGCTGGTGTTTCAGCCAGAAGTTCAACAACATAAATGAAGGTGAGGCCAATGTTGCCGGCTGCCAGAGCTTCTTCGGCTAATTCTATAGTAGGAGACATGGCATAAACTGTACACAAAACAGCGATAGCCGCAACAAAGCCGGCCAGAACATCGGCAAAGCCAATGATGGTACAGTTAACGCCAACATCCTCTTTTGCCCTGGCGTAAGAAGCATAAACCAGGAGCAGGCCCCAACCTGCGCCTGTAGACCAGGCAGCCTGGGTAAAGGCTTCCAGCCAGACCCGGCCGCTTATCAACAGGGGCCAATCCGGCACGAAGAGGTAGCGCAGTCCTTCAACAGAACCTGGGAGCAGAACAGCTCGTATAGCCAGGATAATAAGCAGAACAAAAAGGGAAGGCAAAAGTACTTTTAGTATACTTTCCAATCCGCCTTTTATTCCCCGGTAAACTACAAAAAATACAATTAATACTGCGAGAAAATGAAAGCCGATGGTTTCCAGGGGATTTCCAATAAAGGCATCCCAAAAGGCTTGTCCTTCAACTCCCGGGGTGATAGAACCGGAAAGAGCATATACAAAATAACGCAGAGACCATCCGGCGACAACTGCATAATAGAATGTTATCCCGATGCAGACCAGGGCCATCCAGGCGCCTACCCAGGCGAACTTTTTGCCCATAAAGTCCCGGAAAGCTCCAACATTACCCAGCTGGGATCGCTGTCCCATGAGAAATTCTGCCATCAAAAGCGGGATCGCCCAAAATACCAAAGCAATAGTTATAGCAATTAGAAAGGAACCACCGCCCCATTCGGCCGCTACCCGGGGGAACCTCCAGATGTTTCCTGTTCCAACAGCCATGGAGATAGCAGCTATAACAACGACTATCCTGCTACCCCATTCTTCTCTTTGACCATTCGGAGCCATAAAATATTTTTCCTCCTTTCGATCTTTAAAAAAATAATAAATAGCTTGTGTTACCCTGTAATACCTTGTGCTTAAAAAAATCTTGGTTTAAAGTTCGGAGTATAGGCATCCCACCTTTTTGAATAAATTAGTCTCCCTACACGTGTACAATGCTTTTTTGCAATTGGTATGCCATTCATCAATAATTACAATCAACCTTTAGTCTATACAATAGTAAAATTGCCAAGTTTACCGCTATTGTGTAGTGTACGCATATATAGTATAACTATTACAAGAATAATACAAGTAAATATTTAACTGTAAAAATACGGTATAATGTCAGTATGTTGACACTAATAAAGCATTACTAATACACTAAGTATTGTGAAGCAACTGTCAGCTTGCTGACATATGTCATTTATCTGACATCCATAAATACTTCGAGTTTTTTTGACTAATATTCATTTATTCTCGTTTTTACCTTCGGCCGGTTATTAAAGGCTGTTTAAATGGTTAAAGCTTATTTAATGTATCTTTTTGACCAATATATATTTCTATCCTTACAGCGGGCTAAAAAGAAAAGGAAGCCTGATAAGCTGAAATGCCAGTTTCTTTGGCATAAAAATTGCTTTTATATTATGCATGGAGATGAGCTCAGGTAAACGCTGGTAAGTTTATGTGCAAGTTAAAGATAGTAAAGAAATTTAAATACATAAAAAATAAATCAACATGAAGCCGACGGGAGGTAAAAGTTTGAGAATTAAAGATCACCCAATTATTGATTTTCAACGGGGTAAACAGGTTACCTTTAGTTTTAATGGCCGACAGGTAACAGCTTATGAGGGCGAGACCATTGCAGCGGCGCTGCACGCTGCCGGAGTAAGGGTGTTAAGCCACAGTCACAAACTAAAGCGGCCGCGCGGGTTTTTTTGCGCGATCGGTAACTGTTCTTCGTGCCTGATGCAAGTTAACGGAGAGTTTAACGTGCGGATTTGCATTACCCCGGCGCGGGAAGGTGACCGGGTGGAAATGCAGCAAGGAAGAGGTGAAATCGTTGAAAAAACCTGAGATTGCCATAGTGGGTGGTGGACCGGCCGGTTTATCGGCTGCCTTGAGCGCTGTTCGCCAGGGCGCCCAGGTAATGCTGATTGATCGTGACCCTGTTTTGGGCGGACAACTGGTTAAGCAAACCCATATGTTTTTTGGATCCAAGAAACAGTATGCCGCTATACGCGGTATTGACATTCCTCAAAAGCTTCTTGCTGCTTTGCAGGAAGAAGGCAATGGAAAATTTGACCCCCGGGTAAATACCACCGTCCTTGGCTGCTATGACGATGGTGTTTTACTCCTGGAAAAGGAAGACCGGGCTGAACTTATTCAACCTAGGAAAATCATTATTGCCACCGGTGCCGCAGAAAAGATGCTACCATTCCCCGGAAATGACCTGCCCGGGGTTTACGGAGCCGGTGCGGTGCAGACCCTGATGAATGTCTATGGCATCAAGCCTGGCACAAGGGTGCTTATGATCGGCGCCGGCAATATTGGCTTAATTGTCAGCTACCAGCTGCTGCAGGCGGGGGTGGAAGTGACGGCGATTATCGAGGGGGCGCCGAAGATCGGGGGCTACCTGGTCCATGCTACCAAAGTGCGCCGGGCCGGAATACCGATATTGACTTCCCACACCATTAAAAAAGCCTATGGATGTGATTCGGTGGAAGGAGCGGTGCTCTGTAATTTGGACGAAAAGTGGTGTGCTGTTCCCGGCACCGAGCAGAGCCTGGCAGTGGATGTAATCTGCCTGGCAGTCGGCTTGACCCCCCAGACTGAACTATTATGGCAGGCCGGCTGCGAACAGCAATATTTGCCCGAGCTGGGCGGTTACGTGCCTTTGCGCAGTGAAAAAATGCAGACCTCCCTTTCTCACCTGTTCGTGGCAGGCGACGCAGCCTGCATAGAAGAAGCCGGTTCGGCAATGGTCGAAGGTAAAATTGCCGGCCTTTTTGCTGCTGCAGACCTGGGTTATGCCGAGAATGTCGAAGCGCTTAATGAAACTTTTTCCCGTGAGCTCGAAGAGCTGCGCAGCGGACCAGCAGGGGCCAAGATCAGGCAGGGTTTGTCCAGGCTTAAAGGAGGTGCTCAAGTATGTTAGAAAAAACCGGAGTTCCTGATGCAGATCAAATAAAAAAAATAACTCCTTCTCCGGGAAGGCTCAAAAAAGGTCCTGTAGCAGTAGTCGAATGTTTTCAAAGTATTCCCTGCGATCCCTGCCGTTATGCCTGCCGTCAGGAGGCAATCAAGGAATTTAAAGACATAAACGATCTTCCTGTAATCGATCATGATTTATGTAACGGCTGCGGGTCGTGTATCAGCAAATGTCCCGGCCTGGCTATTTTTGTAATCGATGATACCTACAGCGAAAAAGAAGGCCTGGTTAAACTGCCCTACGAATATTTACCCCTCCCCCGGCCCGAAGAAGAGGAAAACGGAATAGACACCGAAGGCTGGGAGGTATGCAGCGCCCGGGTAGTAAAAGTGCAAAATGCCAAAGTATTGGATCGCACACCGGTTGTGTGGTTGACTGTTCCCCGGGAGCACCTGATGAAAGTACGCAATTTTCTTAGAAAAGGCGGTGCATAAAATGGAAGAAGATACCATTATCTGCCGTTGCGAAGATTTAACACTTGCCGATATCCGGAAAACGATTAAAAGTGGACACCAGAACCCCCAGGTAATCAAGCGCCTTACCCGTTGTGGTATGGGGCCCTGCCAGGGTAGTACCTGCCGGGAATTACTCTTAAAAGAGGTGGCATCAGCAGCGGGTAAAAGTGTGGGCGAACTGGAAATGACTACCTACCGGCCGCCGACCAAGCCGATTAAAATAAAAAGTATGTTAGGAGCCGACAAAGATGACAGCTAAAGCAGATGCAGTGATCATTGGCGGAGGTGTCCATGGATGCAGTATAGCTTATCACCTGGCTAAAAAAGGATGGAAAAATGTTATCCTGTTGGAAAAAGGCACTCTTGCCTGCGGCGCAACCGGCCGCAGTGTGGCGGGAATTCGCCATCAGTTTGGTACGGAGATAAATATACGCCTGGCTAAAGAAAGCGTAAAGAGGATGGAAAGACTGGAAGAAGAACTGGATTACCCTGAAAGCATTGAATTAATGCAAAATGGTTACCTGATGCTGTCATACAGCGCAGAAGAACTGGAGCTTTTCCGCTGTAATCGAGACCTTCAAAAATCGCTAGATCCGGACAATCAAACTGAAATCCTCACCCCGGAGCAGGCAGCAGATCTTGTGCCTGGATTAAACCTCGAAGGGCTTTATGGGGCCTCATTTAATCGCCAAGACGGGCATGCCAGTCCATTTCACGTTACCCAGGCTTATGCGGATGCTGCCAAACGATTGGGGGTGGATATTCGGACCGGGGTAGAAGTGACCGACATAAAAAAAGACCGTTCTCATGTAACCGGGGTTGTCACCGGCAAAGGTGAGGAGATAAGCGCCCCGGTGGTTATTGCAGCAGCCGGCGCGTACACTAAACCCCTGGGAGAAATGCTTGGCCTGGAAATTCCTGTTATACCGGAGCGTCACCAGGTTGCGGTTACTGAGCCGTTGGAGATGTTTTTAGGCATTATGGTTATATCTTTTGCCCACGGAGCATATTTTAAACAGACTCCACACGGTAGTTTACTGCTGGGAGTTGGAGATCCGGAACGTGAGGTAAAAGATTTTAATGAACGATCCAGCTGGCAATTTTTATACGATGTATTCGAAAAAACTACCTTTCACCTGCCTGTCCTTCGTGAGGCAAACGTAATCCGGCAATGGGCGGGACTTTATGACATGACTCCCGACTCCCAGGGTATCCTCGGGAAAACTGAAGTTGAAGGTTTTTATATCAACACCGGCTGGAGCGGTCACGGTTTCCAGTTAGCCCCGGCGGTGGGCCAGGTTATGGCTGAAATCGTATCCGGGGAAAAACCGTTTATTGATGTTAGCTGTATGCACCTGGAACGGTTCGAACGTGGAGAGCTGATCCCGGAACCGGCCTGTGTTTAATAATTGGGGAGTGATGATGATTAACATATACGGCGGAGAAAGAGAATTCGGTTATTTGTCCGAAAACAGTGACGACAGGGTTATCCGCATGAAAAAGGGTCAGAATTATGCTGGATACTCGGTGGGAATCCTGCATATCGATGATGTTTACTATCCACTTTTGCCCGGGAATGTGGTTAATGCTTACAGCTATGATTTTCCCGTTAAAATGAAGGCCGTGCCTGACCTTGATGTCCAGGGGCTGCTCAGTGGCGATTCCAGCCTGGGGGAACCGATTGTCAGGGCGGCAGTAGAACTGGAGAAAGAAGGGATCAGGGCCATTTCCGGGGCCTGCGGGTTCTTTGGTTTTTTTCAGAAACAGGTGGCGGAAGCGGTTGAAGTGCCGGTCAGCATGTCCAGCCTGGTCCAGGCCGGCTGGATTAAGACCACCTTGAAACCGGGTCAGAGGATTGGAGTATTGACTGCCGACCTGGCTTCGATTAATGACCGGCTCTTGGAAAGCTGCTACATCGAGGATCCCGGCATGCTGGTAATCAAAGATTTAAGGCATGGACCGCATTTTTCTGCGATTTTAGAAGGCATGGGCACATTTAACAACGGAGAAGTAAAAAAAGAAGTCACCTCTGCGGTCGTGGAACTGGTAAAAGAAAACAATGATATCGGGGCTATTTTGCTTGAATGCAGCGATATGCCGCCCTATGCCGCTTATGTCCAGAGAGCAGTTGGCCTGCCGGTTTTTGATTTCATTACCATGATCCGGTGGCTGCACTACGCGACAACCCAGAGGCCTTACACCGGTCATATATGATTCATCAGACTGCTTTTCTCGGTATGTTATATAATAGGTACCCTTTGGCCAGGAATAAGATAACAATACATAGTATCGCGGTAGAAATAACTTTGGCCGGGGAAATATGGTTGTTCAGGATTCCAGCATAAGCCCAGATGATAACCAGGCCTTAGGCAATATCCATGTCCCGCCTCATCCTGGTTATGCCGATCGCCGCTCCGAGCAGCACTACAATCATTAAAAGCAGGGACAGCCAGATCACGGAATAATGCCAGGCAAAGATCTATAAAGCGCTAGGCCAGTCCTTTTTCCTTTAATATTTTTTCGTGTAACATTTTAAAGTTTTGAATTGGCGGTTGTTCTATATCTGCCCTTATTGTTAACTTGGCCGCGTCTGCAGGACACTTGGCAACACAAACGCCACACCCTATGCACCAATCATTATCTGTCAAAGGGAAATTCTCTTTCATTGTCAGGGCGTCTACAGGGCATACCTGCAAGCAATGCTCACACCCTGTACAATCTTTTTGCTCGGTTACCCTTAAAAAATACGTGGCCATCAAGGTGTCTCGCGGTATCTTCCTTCGTTTTATACTACCCACGTTCCAGCATGCACAACCACAGCAGTTACAGTTATGCTTAATTCCTTCAATACAGTTGTCAACAAAATGTACAAGGCCTGCCTGTTCACTTGTTTTAATTAAATTTCGTGCTTCTTGTTTTGTGATTTCTCTTCCTTGCCCGCTATCAATGAGATATTGGGCCATCTCGTCAAATTTTAAGCAAACCTCCATTGGATGTTCACAACTTTTTCCCAGTAGCTTCATGGCCATACGACAAGAACAATTTGCTACAGCAATTTGTGTGGCATTTGAAACAACCCAGTCCATCATGTGATAGGGCAAAACTGCTTCAATATCCTGGTTCGTCGTTTCGGTCGGCGGGATGTATCGCGAAGTCTTGGTTTTTGTACTGCCATAAGCTTCTCTGGTCACATTCCGGTTAAAATACTTGGCGATTGAGGCGGCCATCTTCCTATTATGTGGGTTTTCTTCACCTTTCCAAAAAAAAGTCTGGGGAAATCCGAAACCCACTTGATGGAGGGCATAGCCTATTTCACCGCCACTGGTCCGCCCGGAAAATAAAAAACCTTTTTCATAAAGTGCTTCTAAAACAGGCACCAGTTTCTCTCTGGAAATAGCGCCTGAAGAAGCAATTACATCAACACTTACCGGCTGCATCGGGGTGACTCTGGTAGGAAACAGCAAAGCAACTTCTGCTTCCATGGGGGTCAAATTTGCTTTTAATATTTCACGCAAATCATCGTTGTCCGGCATTCCCATTCCCAGGCGGGATAAATGGTAAGCCAGGTGTTCATATACATCCACTGTCGACCACTCCCTATATCTCAGCTTTCAACAAAACAAACACGATTAATCTGCTGCCGGAGTAACTTGAAACAAATAAGAGAAATTATCATCCGGCATATAAACCAAACTTAATTACTATATTTCATTCAAAACTTCTATAAATAGCTCCACCAGGTCAGGGTCAAATTGAGCTCCGGTGCATTTTTCAAGTTCAGCAAAAGTTTCTTTCCGGGAATAGCCGGTCATCCGGCAGGCCTCAGGGTTAACTTCAAGGTATTTACCCCCTTTATCTATTACAAAAACTCCTACAGGAGCTTCATCATACTCCGATTCTTATTGTTTATCTACGTTGTGACCGGCAGAAGTTTATTTTTATCGGTGTTTCTTATACTGATCAGGGGTTTTGCTTTCTTTCTACTTCTGGCGGCCCCGGTCTATCCTTGCAGCAGGTCTTTTAAATCAGCTCATTTATGCTGCGGCAGACTTTTACTATATTTTCATTGTCATTAACTTTATGACTGTTTTCCAATTCATCCTCCGGTATGGGGATAAGAGAAATACCTATTATTAATGTTATCAGTGAAATGGCAATTAACAATGCTGGTATCCTGACCGGCTTTTTTTTAATTATATTTCTCATTAAAAATATAAAAGCAATAGTAAAACCGGCTAAACCCACAATGCTTAAGATCATTCCTGGTTCCATTTTATGACTCCCTTCTATAAACATAATAAATCTTTTTACTGATTATAAAACCATCAGCATACAATTAGTCAAATGGTTTTCATTACCTGCTAGATCTACTGGCGTATAAAGAGCTTCTTGGTGATAAAATTGTCGGACAACAAAACTAATGACTAAATTATAGTTTATTAGCGTCCGTTGTCGGCTTAAGCAATAGTATCCCTGCTGTTCTCATATTTTTGATGCTCTTTTACATCAATAATACCCTTTAAGCTTTGGACCACCTGCCATACTTCATGGAAGGTGTTGTAAAGAGCAATCGGAGCAAGGCGGATGATGTTTGGCGGCCGATAATCAGGGATAATGCCTCTTGCTTTAAGGGCTTTATTGATACTGGCGGCGTTATCATGCTCTACAGCTACATGCCCGCCTCTGCGTTTTATTTCGCGGGGAGTTCCTACCCGGTAATTATAAGGGGTGCTGGTGAGTCCTATTTCTTCCAGGAGATATATTAAGTAAGAAGTGAGTTTCAGAGACTTTTCCCGCACACTATCAATCCCAGCTTCTGCAAAAATTCGCAAGGATCCTTCCAGTGGGGCGGTGCTCAGGAGTTGGGGAGAACTGATCTGCCAACCTCCTGCTCCATAAGCCTGTTCAAACTCAAGCAGCATATCAAACTGCCTGTCTTTTCTATAACCCCACCAGCCAGCTAAAGAGGGCGTTTTAGTAAAATGTATATTGTTTACAAAAAGGCTTGCTGTTGCCCCCGGCCCTCCATTCATATGCTTATAATTACACCAGAGCGCAAAATCCACTCCCCACCGGTCAAAATAATGAGGGACTGCACCAATGGAATGGCTGCAGTCAAAACCAATGAGAATGCCTTGTTCATGTGCTTTCGCTGTCAGCAGCTCCATATCCAATAACTGTCCGCTTCGATAATATACGGAAGGAAGAAGAATTAAAGCTATTTCATCTCCCATATTTTCCAGGGAAGCGATGATGTCTTTTTCCTCAATCAAGCGGCTTTCGCTGCTTTTGATCAGGACAAGATGTTCTGCAGGATCAAGGTTTTTAATGTTGATCTGGCTCTCCAGGGCATAAATATCAGAAGGAAAATTCAGTTCGTCGGCCAGGATCTTTGTCCTTGAACCCCGGGGCTGATAAAAAGTACCGACAAGGGTATGGAGGTTAACGGTAGTCGATCCGGTGACAATTACTTCATCTTGTTTTGCCCCGACCAGCGGCGCCTGTAACCCTCCCAATTTTTCACCGTAATAGAACCAGGGATTTTCTTTATCCAGCCAGCCCCCAATACCCAGGCGTTTCCATTGATCCAACACCTTAAACAGGCTTTCTTCTCCATCTTTGGACAACAAGCCTAAAGAATTTCCATCCATATAGATCTTATTCGGTGGGAGGTGAAAACGCTTTCTGTAACCAGCCAGCGGGTCTTGTTTGTCCAGGTGCAGGGCTCCTTCTTTGCCGATATTAAAAACAGTCATTTTAAAGCCTCACTTTTTATTAATAAGTTTTACCTTAAGAAGTTTAATATATAGCAAGTGACCTTACTGGTTCATAGCTTTATTGTAACATATATCGTTTACATCTCCTCCCTTGCGGGAACAGGTCGCTTTTTATCTGTTTGCCTGAACCCGGAACAATTCGACATCCATAACAAATAGTTGCTATAATGGCTCCAGATAATAACAGAAAGGACCTGGTATCCTCAATGAACCGCTTTGATGAGCGCGATACGATATTTTCCCGTTTGGAGCTTGTTCCTGGAAGCAAACAATACGACTCCTATTACACAAACCGTCCAGAGTTAAAGGATACAGACGATCGGCTTCGGACTTTATCAGCCGGTGTATATGCTCATGACCGGTCCAATATGGCCCGGATTGATTCAGCATTCCGGTTTTTAAAAGATATTCGGCCGCTTGCTCCAGGACCTGCCAAAGCCGAAAATTCTTCTCAAAATGCTATTTCGATCAAGGAAATCGAACAAGGGCTCCATGCAGCTGCTATGGATTACGGCGCCGTATTGTACGGTCAAGCTGTTCTCGGGCTGGAATGTTTTTATTCAGTGCGGGGCAGGGGCCCTGCATATGGAAAACCGGTAAATAACCCGCATCGAAACGCATTAATATTTGCAGTGGAGATGAACCGGGGAAAAATCTCCCATGCCCCGCGACCGGAAGAGGCAGTGGAAGTAACCCGGGCTTATGTACGCGTTGCGGTGATCGGAATGATTTTAAGCTATTTTTTAAGAGAACTGGGGTATGAAGCGCGCTGCCACATGGACGGGGAAAGCGAGCTTATCCTCCCGGCTGCGGCCCAGGTTGCCGGACTTGGCAAAATAGGGCGGATAGGGCTGCTTTTGACTCCTGATTTTGGTCCCCGGGTCCGTCTCGGTGCGGTGACCACGAACTTTCCAGCAGCTTCGTTTTCCGGAAGCAATTTGAACGAAGCACATCAGCCGGCAGATTATTGTGCCAGATGCGATCTCTGCGCCCGCCGCTGCCCGGGAAAAGCAATTCCTTTCAAAGCGGCCCTGGAAACGGGAAAAGTGGGGTTACAAAATACGACAGCAGCGAAAAAAGCAGATACAAACGTTGCTCCTGAAACAAAGAATTCACCATGGAAAATTGAGCACAAAGCCTGTTTTGCCATATGGAAAAAATTCGGCACAGACTGTGGAATATGCGTGTCTGTGTGTCCTTATGGTGAAGCACAGTGATCATCTGCAGCTGTTTTTCAGAGGACGGGATTTTTACAACATTGTTTGCTTAGAAAATACCGCTTTCCCTTTTTATTATGTTTTTCATGACAACAGCAGCACACCTGGGATTAGTTATGATGATAACGGTGATGTTGTCAACAACCCGTCACCCATGACATTACTTGATCAAACGGCGGCGCATTAGTAACTGGGGCAGGGGGAAGATAAGCAGGATGAAAATTATTAACCACATTACGTGGTAGATAAGTTCAGCGCTGACCAACCCTATCGTCAAAGCCCGCAGCAAGGCGACCACATGATAAAGGGGCAGCAGCCAGGCCAGCTGCTGCAGTATCTGAGGCAGTACATCAAGGGGGAAGAATACTTCGGAAAACAAGAACATGGGAGTGACGATCAGGGTAAAGAAATAGGCGAAATTGTCTATTTTAGGGACTATGCCGGTCCAGATCATGGCAATCTGGGAGAATACCAGTCCGTTTAAGACAAGAACAACGGGGGTGAACAAAGCCCAGGGAGAAAGGACCAGTCCCAGGGCGGCGATTACGCCCATTATTACTGTTCCGGAAAGCACACTTTTAAAGGTGCCGTAAAGGAGTTCTCCTACCACCACTTCTTCAAGGTTTATCGGGGTGGCTACGATAGCATGATAGATTTTTTGGAAATGCATCCGCACAAATGAATCGTAAGAACACTCCGCTGCTGCCGCCCACATGGCTGATGTAGCGACGATACCGGGGGCGATAAACTGGGTGTAACTCATACCCTCAATATCTTCAACCATTACGCCCAGGCCTGCGCCCAGGGCGGCCAGGTATAGAAGCGGTTCGACTATGTTAAAGGCAATGTTGGTGGCCCAGGTTTTTCTAAAAACGATCAAGTTGCGGGCGAGCACTTTTAATGCCCACCGGTTAACCGGGCTATAGTATGAAACCAGTTTCTTCAGTTTCTGCATAATCTAATCCTCTTCCTGTCAACTTTAAGAAAACATCTTCCAGGTTGGATGGTCGCACCCGGTACGTTTGCACGTAACCGCTAGAATTTATCAGTTCCACAGCAGCGTTTTCATCTTCTGCGACAAACAGGTAAATGGTGTTTCCGGCGATCTGGTAACCGCTGATTAAATTTTCCAGTGTGCCCAGTAAGGCATGGCTTTGTCCCGGGCTTATTTCTACTTCCACTACTTTTGCGCCCACTTGCTTTTTAATTAGTTCCAAGGGTTTTCCTTCTTCTAAAATTTTACCTTTGTCCATGATTATCAGTTCGTCGCCAAGCTGACTGGCCTCTTCCAGGTAGTGAGTAGTCAGGATAAGGGTTAAACCTCTTTTTTTTAACTTGCGCAGGTGTTCCCAGATCAAGCGCCGGCTTTGGGGATCAAGGCCCGTCGTCGGTTCATCGAGAATAAGAATTTCCGGAGTATGAATCAGGCCGCGGGCGATAGTTAACCTGCGTTTCATGCCGCCGGAGATTTGTTCCACCTCCTGGTCGGCTTTAGTGGAGAGGCCGAAGAAGTGGAGGAGTTCTTTGGCCCGTTTTTGAGCCTCAGACCTGCAGATGCCGTAATATCCGGCGTAAACGAGCAGGTTTTCACGGACGGTCAGCTCTAAATCCAAATTGTTTTCCTGGGGAACCACTCCCAGTTTAGTTTTTATGGAACGGGGTTCAAGGGTTACATCTTTTCCCAGCACGGTCAACTTTCCGCCTGATATGGGCAGAAAACAATAGATCATGGCTACAACAGTAGTTTTGCCGGCTCCGTTGGGACCAAGAATGCCGAAACATTCTCCGCGGTGGATTTTAAAATCAATTCCGGCTACGGCCGGGAATCCATTGTAATTCTTTTGCAGACTTTGAGCTTCCACTACTATCATCAATGAATTTCCTCCCGGGTCTGACTTACTATGTTGGGATGCCGACTTATATTATAACTTATTTTGCCGGTTTGTTTAATTGTGGCATGAATTGGAACAAAGGAGGCCGGTTTTAAAGTTATGCTCTTAAAATAAATTTGCAGTTTTACAGGTAAAACAAGCTTTTTTGTGCTGAAAAAAACCGGGGCTTTCCTGCACCCGGTTTTTTAGGCATTCGTATTATATTCAAGCTTTCAGGGATGTCTTATTACTTCCCCTGTTTTTCCTTTAGGGCTTTAAGCACTTTTTCCGGAGTGATGGGCAGTTCTGTGAATCTTACTCCAATGGCATCATATACGGCGTTGGCAATGGCCGGGATCGTCGGTTGCACCGGACCTTCACCTGATTCCTTGACGCCAAAAGGTGCGGTGGGATCATAACTATCCACTATGGTGGTATCCATTTCCGGAAGCTCCATCACCGTGGGCACCTTGTAATGATGCAGGCAGGCGTTCATCATCCTGCCGTCCTTGTCCAGATGCATCTCTTCGTAAAGTGCCTGTCCCAAGGTAAACATGATCGAGCCTTCAACCTGTCCCTCCACACTCATCGGATTGACAGCCTGTCCGCAATCTCCAGCTTCTGTTACCTTGGTGACGCGAACCTTGCCTGTTTCCACATCAACATCAACTTCAATAGCCTGGGCGCTGAAACCGAATGTGGGTGAATGGCCGATATTGGCGCCCTGGACCCGCTCGCCGCGGGTAAGATCGATTCCCTTAAGGCGCGGTGGAGAGAAATGGCCAATCCCGGTCAGCGTTCCTACTGTATTGGTATATACATCAACAACTTTTTCCCACTCAATATTCTTTTTAGGTTCAAAAACGGAGTAAAAACGCCGATCTCTTACCTCCAGCTGCTCGGCGCGGCAGCTTAACATGCCGGCGGCAACTTCAAAGAGCTTGTCGTTGATCTGCCGGGCAGCTTCTTTAATAGCTACCCCGGAAGCATAGGTGACCCTGCTGGCAAAACTACCGAGATCAAAAGTGCCCAGCTCTGTATCTCCCGAAACCACGTGGACATCTTCGTAGTTTACCCCCAGAACTTCGGCTGCCATCTGGGCCATTACCGTGTTGCAACCCTGGCCAATATCAGCAGCGGCACAGTGGACAGTCACACCGCCTTCTGTGTCTACGCGGATAAGCACAGTAGTATGCGGTTTGTAGGAAAGGTAGAGAGTATAGGCGGTACCGGAAATATAATAACCGCCGGCCAGGCCGATGCCTTTGCCGAAAGGCTGCTTACCATGTTTTTCCAGGTAACCGGAATTCTCCACGACTGTCTGCAGGCACTTTTTGTATTCTGTGTGAGGGACATGGAGGTTGCTCACACTGCGGTATCCCGATTCAACCGCATTTTTCATCTTTAGTTCATAAGCGCTGACACCCATCATTTCAGCCAGCTCATCAAGCAGGCATTCCATGGCATAGCGGGGTTGAACACCGCCTAAGCCGCGCATAGCCCCGCAGGTGGGCTTGTTTGTATAAACGCGCCGCACTCTCGCTCGGGCATTTGGCACCTTGTAAGGCAGGTGGATCATGGAGGTGGTGTAAAACATAACCACCATGCCCCAGCCCGCATAAGCGCCGCCATCCAGGGTATTGTCAAAATCCACGGCTTGGATATAGCCGTTCTGGTCCAGACCGATTTTCATTTTCATATGACAGGGATGCCGGCCTTTATTCGTGACAAAAACCTCATTGCGATCATAAGTCACCCTCACCGGCCGGCCTGTCTTACGGGAAAGAAGGGCGGCACAAAAATCGGAGGAACTGGCCTCTCCCTTGCCGCCGAAACCGCCGCCTACTGCAGGAAGGATGACCCGAATTTTGTTCATCGGCATATCCATTACAATGGAAAGCTGCCGGTGCAGGTAGTGCGGGACCTGGTTGCTGGACCACAACTGCAGCTGGCCGTTTTGCGGATCATAATGGGCCAGGGAGCTGTGAGGTTCCAAAAAAGCATGGTTTACATATGAGGTATAAAACTTTTTTTCCAATACATATTTACACCCGGCAAATGCCTGGTCAGGGTCACCGAAAAGCTGTTCGCCTTGATGCAACACGTTATCCGGTTCGTTTTCGTGGATAAGTATTTCGCCGGCCCGCTTCATTGACTCAAAGGGGTCAAGCAGCACGGGCAGCGGTTCATATTCTACTTCAATCAGATCAAGGGCTTCCTCGGCTGTTTCTTCATCGATAGCGGCCACGGCTGCCACACCTTCACCGTGAAATCGCACTTTATCTACGGCAAGGGTCACTTCGTTGGCTGTCTGGGGCACGATACCCCACTTATTAGGGGCGTCTTCGCCCGTAATTACCGCCAGCACACCCGGCAGGGCTAGCGCTTTACTGTAATCAATATTTTTAATAAAGGCATGGGCATAGGTGCTGCGTTTAATCTTACCGTGAGCCATGCGGGCCATAACCATATCATCGGTGTAAATGGCCTCGCCTTTGACCTTGGCCGGTCCGTCTATACGGGTTACGCTCCTGCCAACCTGGCTGAATTTTTTACCCTCCATTATTTCACCTCCCTGGTCGCTATTCTATCAGCAGCCGCACCAATTGCTTCCACAATTTTCTTATAGCCGGTGCAGCGGCAGATGTTGCCGGCAATACCTCTTTTTATGCTTGTTTGGTCCGGGTGAGGGTTTTTGTCCAGCAAGGCCTTTGTGGTAAGGATCATCCCCGGGGTGCAAAAACCGCACTGCACCGCGCCATGATCCAAAAAAGACTGTTGAATGGGGTGCAGGGCTCCCTGCTCGTCAGCGAGGCCTTCAATAGTGATAATTTTTCTACCCTGGCAGGTAATGGCCAGGGTTAGACAGGACAAAACCGGTGCACCGTCCATAAGCACAGTACAGGCACCGCAATCGCCTTCGCCACAGCCTTTTTTCGTTCCCGTAATGCCCACTTTTTTCCGGATAACATCCACAAGCAGGTCCCTGGGAGTGACCGGTATTTCATAGAGCTGGTTGTTTATCTCCAGTTGAATTAGTTGTTGTTTCATTAATTACACCTCCTGTGCGGCGTTAAACGCCTCTTGCAGTACTCTGCGGGACAGCACGAAGACTGCTTCCCGTCGATATTCCGCTGTGGCGCGGATATCGGAAATTGGCTGGGCTTCGCCTGCTGCAGCTGCCGCAGCTTTTTCGATCAAATTGCTGTTTAAGGCCTGCCCCACCAGGAGCGCCGGAACTTCTACTGAAACTAAAGGCCTTGGGGCCACGGAACCCATGACCAGTCTCAGGACCTTAACCGTCCGGTTATCAGCCTCCAGTGTCAGGTTAACTGCCATATTTACCGCATCGATTTCCATGGCGTTTCGCAGGCCGATGTTCGTATAGCAACTGGCAGTTTGGGGTGCCGGTTCCGGCAGTAAAAATTTGACCAGCAATTCTCCCTGTTCCAGGGCTGTTTTACGATTCCCGATAATAAAATCTTCCAGGGGCAGTTCCCGCTCACCTGCAGCGCTGTTGATCACCACTTTTGTTCCGAGGGCGACCAGGGGTGAGGAAGTTTCAGCTGCCGGGGAAGCATTGCAAATATTGCCTCCGATTGTAGCCATGGCCCGCACCTGGGTTGAACCCAGTTCTCTTGCGGCCTGATGCAGGGCAAAATATTTATCTCTGAGTACGGCTGAATGCTCAAGTTCAGAAATCTTTGTGGCAGCGCCGATAACCGCGCCTTTTCCTGCTTCGTAGATCAGGCCCTGGAATTCTTTCACTCCGTTGATGTCTATTAAGCATTGGGGCTTTAATAAACTTTGTTTCATGTTCAGGATCAAATCCGTACCCCCGGCAAGCACTTTGGCCTGGCTGCCAAGGCGCCCGGCCAGTTCAAAAGTCTCATCGGCAGTTTTGGGGGCATAATATTCAAATTCGTCCAAGTACACTGGTGCCAACTCCTTTAACTCTTTTATTGTAGGTTGTTACCCTACGTTTTTTGTTGCTCCGCCGGCAGGCCGGCCAGCAACTCCTGTAAGAATTTTTCCTCGGCTTCGCGGAAATTGAGGAGAATTTTAATTACAGCCTTTTTCTTAAACATTATATCGTTTCTGGCCTCTAATATTTCCGCCAGTTTCTTTTTGTTTGCCTGGACCCGGAACAACCTTTTTTCAATACAGGCACCCATTTCAGTGGGTGTAAGCAGATCTGAGGATTCCAAGCCGACATTTAAGTCCAGGTAATGCCATTCAAAACCGGACAAAAGCCTTTTTGAGGCATAAACCAGGGCGGTTTTACCATCAGCGGTAATATAGTATCTTTTCCTTTCCGGCATTCTACCCTCCTTTTCCTTTTGGGAAGATACTAATTTTTTATTTTCCAGCTTCTTTAATACCTGGTAAATAGAAGCCACACCTACCCGCACCCAGCGCCGCATCTCTCTTAAATCAATAGTTTTATCAATTTCGTAGGCGTATGAGGGCTTCTCATTGACGATACTGAGCAGGATAACTTCTATATTTGACAATTCTGGTCTCATTTATGCTCCTGTTATAGTCTATAGTAGTATATCTAATAACTTCGCCAAGTGTTATAAATCTCCTTCCTGAAATACCTGAAATAAAAAATATTATTTCAAATTTGAGTTTTAAGATTTATATTCACGCCTGGTTAGAGTTTTATTATAAAAGCATCCGAAAAAAATGATATGAGGCATTTGTTAGTTTTGCGTGAAGCTTTATGCGCTATGGCCGATTTTCAAAGTAATCCATGATCTTACTTATTTCTGAATCCGGTTTTATATTTCTCGTTACTATACCGCCGTTATTATCTTTCTAACAGGAGTTGAGTTTTTCTATTTTTTTGTGTGGTCAGAGTGGTCCAACATTAGGGATCCAGAATTTACACGAAACGGAATTAAATTAGGTAAATGCTTTATTTTCCAGTCTGTATTGCTGTTTTGGACTTCTTTACTAATGGTGCTGCTTTGTATCTGACTTGTGACAAAAATAAAGCAGTGTATTACAATGTAAGGAAATAGGGGGTTGCGTTATTAAACGTTAAGAAATAGAAATTGCTTTGATCTAGGAGTGAAACATTGCCATGGAAGTTATATTAAGCCTGCTGATCGGAATCAGCCTCAGTGCCACCACCGGCTTTCGGATTTTTGTTCCCCTGTTTTTTTTAAGTATAGCCTCTCTGGCAGGCTGGGTGGAGCTGTCTCCGGCCTTTAATTGGGTTGGCAGCTATACAGCCCTGACTGCTTTGACGATTGCTATGGTGTTAGAAACAGGAGCCTACTTTTTTCCTTTCATCGATAAC
The DNA here is from genome assembly GCA_007130825.1 of Syntrophomonadaceae bacterium. Taxonomy (GTDB): domain Bacteria; phylum Bacillota; class Dethiobacteria; order DTU022; family DTU022; genus B1SED10-74M. The sequence continues at coordinate 30,564 of SLRT01000149.1, forward strand.
CTGCTCGGGACACTTTCTGCTCCGGTCAGCCTGATCGCGGGGACTTTGATTACGTCTTCCCTGATGATCGATCTGCCTCCGATATTAACCTGGACCCTGGCTGCAGTAGCAGGGGGTGGCGCGGCACTGGGTGGCAGCGCCGTCAGCAATGTAATGCATGGCGCTTCCACGTCAATGACAGGGGGAACTGCTAACATCTTCCTTTCACTGGCCGAAACTATTTTTTCATTAATTATCTCGGTGCTGGCGGTCCTGGTTCCAGTCCTCGCTTTTTTGCTCCTGGTTATATTTGTGTTCATTATGGTCGGGATCTTCCGCAGAATTAACAGTTCTCGTCCCCGTAATAAGCATGCCTGACTTTATTCCAGCGTTAAAGGTTTTTCAAAAAGAATAGCTCTACACGGCGAGCCCTCGGCCCCTTTAATTTTAACGGGGGCGGCGACCAGGAAATAATTCCCGTCAGCTGCTTCGCTAAGATCCAATGATTCTATAATTGCAACCCCGTTGGAAAGGAAGGGGACATGGATGCTGGCTTCATCTTCCATGGGTGCTACTGACCAGGCATCCGCTCCCACAGTGATTATGCCCTGATCTATCAGGTACTGGCCTGCGCATGGCGCAAGGTAAGAGGTCCCGTTTGATTTTAGCAGGAGGCGCTTTACGCTTTTCGCTAAATTATCTTTGAAAAATTCGGCCTGCACAAGGCAATTTTCCGGAATTGAAAGCACCTGGCAGGGCCCGATAAAATGATCCAGGGGCATTTCTGAAATGTCTTTTGCCCCGTCGCAGAAATGAAGGTAGGCATCGCAGTGGGTTCCGGCATGAAGGTTTGAGTGAAGCAGGTTTAAGTTGTAAGGGTAGCCTTCGCTAAAGCTTGCCAGCTGTTCCAGGTAGGGACCGGGAGCATCGGGGTAGCGTGGAGCCGAGAGCATTTCCCGGCTAATGTCGTAGTATTTCATTTGCGTCACCTCTCGTGTAGTAGTAGGAAATTCCTATTTTAAGGACTATGGTTATATGTTAAAAGGATACCATAGCCACGTTATTTCAACAACATAAAGATACGGGTAAGCCATTTGCGTTGTAGGCAAAAAATTCTTTTAATAAGCTGTTTAGCACCGCTAAAGATCGCAAATGGCTCACGGGTATCAACATCTAGTCTAGTTTGGTTACTGTTTAGTCGGGTAGTCGGGCTGGTCGGGTGTCTGTTTAGTCGGGGAGACGGGTGACTGTTGAACCGGTGCGTCAAGCGGATTCGACCTTGAAGCACCATATGGTCTTATTGCTTTTAAATATAACCATAACCTGGACAAGCCAGTTCCATCAAAATTGAGTTTGAAAATGAAATATCTCAAACGTCCGATTCGTCAGCAGTCGCGGGATTGCCGAAAAAGTCCTGCCACAAATGCGCAGGACTTCAGGATAAAGCTCCTGTATGCCCAGTAAAGGCTGGGTGGGGCGTTCAGCGGGAGATAGACCCGCCGGGGCAAAAGTCAGAACTCCGTAACTTGGGCAGAGGCACTGCCAACCGGAAGGGGCAGCAAACGGCCCAGGCCTACCAGCTGCTACGCCAGTTCTCGACCCTATGAAAGGATGCTATATATATTTATGGGTAATGGCTTATTCCCGGGCTCCTCGAGATGATAGTGCTTGATAAGTGTAAATAAATTTAATCCCTACCTGTTAGCTGCAGGAGCGCCGGATTATTGAAAGCTGTTACGACAAAACTTAATAGAACAGTCGATGATCGCTTCGGGATGGTTTTTTTGCTTACCTGGATTGATTTGCCGTGGATTTGCACAGGTGCTATAATTGTTAACATAATAATAAATATTTTGTTGGTGAAATAATGGATAAGGTCCAAGAGGTACTGGAAGGAATCAGCCGGGTGATTATCGGCAAGAAGGAAGTAATTTCTTCTATTCTTGCCGGTATACTTAGTGGTGGTCACCTGTTGATCGAAGATGTGCCCGGAACGGGCAAGACTACCTTAAGCAAAGTAATGGCCAAAACACTGGGGTGCACATTTAAGCGAATTCAGTTTACCCCTGACCTGATGCCTTCCGATATTCTCGGGCTGTCAGTTTATGATCGGCAAAAAGGTGAATTTGTGTTTAAACCGGGTCCGGTCATGAGCCAGTTTGTTCTGGCCGATGAAATCAACAGGACTTCTCCTAAGACCCAGGCCGCTCTTCTTGAAGCTATGGCCGAAGGGCAGGTAACAGTAGATGGGGCAACTTACGTGTTACCGGAACCTTTTATAGTTATTGCCACCCAGAACCCGATTGAATATGAAGGCACCTATCCTTTGCCCGAAGCTCAGCTGGACAGGTTCATGATGCGCCTGGCCCTGGGATATCCTGAAATTGAAGATGAACAAAAAATACTGCAGATAGGTTCCGGAAACTCATTTTTTAAAGAAGTAAAAATGGTAATAACCGCTGATGAGCTGACTGCTATACAGCAAAAAACAAAACAGGTGTACATGGCCGAAATTCTGCAGCATTATATTGCAAGACTGACCAAAGAAACCCGTGCCCATCCCGATCTTCTCCTGGGGGTGAGCTCTCGCGGCGCTCAGCATCTTTACCGGGTGGCCAAGGGGATTGCACTGGTTCGGGGTCGTGATTACGTGCTGCCTGATGATATCCAGGCCATGGTCATTTCTGTTTTTGCGCACCGTCTGATTTTAAAGCCCGAAGCCCGGTTAAAAGGCAAAGAAAGGTCTGATGTTTTAAATGAAATTCTTGATCAAATCTACGTTCCGGTGATCCCCAATGGTTGAAATCAAAAAACCGGTATTTCTCCTGGTAGTAGTTGGTTTGGGCATTATTGCCGTTCTGGTTGGAGGCAGGTTTCCTTATTTCTTTTTCTACCTCGCGCTGCTGCTCGCCCTGGTTCCTTACCTGTGGTTGTCGATTGGTTTAAGAAGAATTACGGGCGATATCGAGGTTTCGGCAAACCGGACAGAAGTAGGGCAGAACCTTGTGGTTAAATACATTATCAACAATTCTTCATCCGGCCGTTTTCCTTACCTGGAGTTAAGCAATATAGTCGGATCGTCTTTCCAGGCGCCTGTGGAAAAAAAGATAGTCAGTTTGGAAGCCGGAGAAACTGAAGCTTTTGAGCGCGAAGTCAGATGCACCCGCAGGGGCAAGTATGATATGCGTGAGTTCCAGATAAAGACGGGAGATCCATTCGGATTGTTTCAGCTGTCCAAATTCCTGGCCACGGGGGAAGAGATAATAATTTACCCGAAATTGACAAGGCTGCAGGAAATAAAACCGTTAGCCCGGCAGCATTTTGGCGATTTCGACCAAAAGGAGAATCGTTTTGAAAACCACAGCCTGATTTCTGATTTACGGGAATGGCAGGCCGGAGACAGTATAAAAAAAATCCATTGGAAGCAAACTGCCAGGCAGGAACAAATTGTGGTCAAGAATTATGAAAAAAAAGGCGATATAGCGCCCAAGATATTTTTAGATATGAGCGAAAGCAGTTACCTTCACGACTACAAACATCGCCTTGAAGACATGGCGGTGGATATAGCTGCTTCCTTCATGTATTATTTCCTGGGCAATAATATTTCCGTTGAACTTTTTTCCGAGCCGCTTTACGCCGGCAGCCTGGGCGGCAGCCAACCGGGAGATTTTTTAGAGGTAATGGATCGGATTATCGATTTGGCCCCACTGGGGAAAACCGATTACTCCACGTTTGTCAGTAATCGCTGTCACTACCTGGCCACCAGCGGATCGCTGTACCTGATTACACCCAGGCTCAGTTTTACAGATGCGGCAGTTCTATTAGGCTTAAAGCAAAAAGGATTTGATCTCGTCCTTTTTTATCTGGCCCCGGCCAACCTTAGTGCGGCGGCAGCCACCGTTTTAGAGAGGTTGAGAGAAAACAGGGTTAAGGTGCAGATTCTCTATCCAGCGGAGGTTTTAAAGGATGAAAGTGCGGCGCTTTGATTTTGCATTAGTCTTTCAATCAGCCATAGTTTTTGGCCTGGGGCTCTCCCTGGCGACGCCGGTTATTGAGCAAATAGGCTATATAGTCCCGGGGCTTTTTTTGCGTGCTTTATTTACCGCCCTTTTTGTTACAGTTTACACCGTTTTCTACCTGTTTCCTGTTGTGGTGGTAAGCATTCCGCTTCTACTTGCCGGCCTGGCAGTGCTCTATTATCGAAATATACCCATAGTCGTGGAATGGGTAACTTCAATATTAACCATACCGCAGCCTGCTGATGCTCTTTTTTGGCCCCTGTTAATTTTAGCCGGTATAACCCTGGCCCTTTTTGTCATAGTGTTCAGGTTTAGATACTCACTGTTACTGCTTTTTGTTGTCGGTCTGGCAGCTTTTGTTCCCCTGTGGTACTTATTTATCGATTCGGCTTATCCGTCATCCATTACTTACAGCATCTTTTGGCTAATGCTGCTTAGCTACCATAAGGGGACTGAACTCTGGAGCAGGCTTCCGCAGAGAAACAGAAGAAAACAAGAGGAAATAGTGGGACTTCGAAATGGTTGGCTTGGCTATACTGTTTCGCTTCTTTCGATCGCTGTATTGATAACTTTGATTCTGCCCAAAGATCTGGGGCCTGTTCAATGGCACTCTTTACAGGCCTGGGTTAATGAAAACTTTACTTTTCTCAACAGACTGCGAAGCAGCGAGACAAACGAAATTAGAGGCGATGGGGGAACATTCGGTTTTTATGCTTTTGGCTCGCAGGAAGGGGCCGAGCTGGGCGGTCCGCTGTGGCTGGATGAGACAGTTTTGATCGAGGTGCGTGGCCAGGGTGGAATCTATTTGAGAGGGCGGATCAAAGATACTTATACCGGCCGCCATTGGAAGAAAACGGAGGCTTTGGAAGGAAGAGATTTTTTTGCTGCCCCGCGAGAAGCGCTGCTTGATTTATTAACTGACACAGAGGTAACGATCAAACATAAGCGGTTAAGAACCAGCTCGGTTTTCAGTATGCTTTATCCGCAGGATGTTTCATCTTTACCCGGTGCGTTGCAAATCGGGCAAAACAGCAGTATGGTCATGTCAGAAAGCATCCCTCTAAATCATGAATACACGGTTAAAGGCCTGGATTTGGCATACCGCTCAAATTTTGCCGAGCTGGAAAGAGAAGAAGACCTTTCTACGCTGGATTATTATCTTGATCTGCCATCTGATCTGCCTTCCCGGGTTAAGGAGTTGGCTTTGGAAGTTGCCGGCGAAAAGAAGGGTTATTATAACCGGATTAAAGCTCTGGAAACCTTCCTGCGCCATAATTACAGCTATAACCGGAATGTGCCGGAAGTAGCGGGTAACCGCGATTTTGTCGATTATTTTCTTTTTGACCGGAATGAAGGGTACTGCACTTACTTTGCTACTGCCCTGGCAGTTATGGGTCGTGCCGCCGGTATTCCGACACGTTATGTAAGCGGGTTTTCTGTTCCGGATGAAGAGTCGGAAGACGGGGTTTATGAGGTGGCCGGAACAAATGCTCATGCCTGGGTGGAGGCTTATATTCCGGGCCTCGGTTGGCTGCCCTTTGAAGCCACCCCCGGCTTTAGCACCAGCGCTGATCTGCCCCGGCACCGGGATACGGCTGAAAGTGATGCTTACGCTGTTGAAGACGAAGAAGGGCAGGTTGCTCCATTTTATGGTCGAGATTATTATGATCATCATCCAGACAGTACCGCAGCTTATCCCGGAGTTGAAAGCCGGATAAGTGCCGGTATTTTTATCGCGGTCTTGTTGAAAATTTTAACTGCAGTTTTACTCACAGCCATGTTGGTCTTTATTGCTCATGTAGCTTACCGTTACAGGCGCGTTAAAAAAATGATAGGCAACCTGGAGGTTCAAAACCCGCGCCGGCGCGCTGTCGGTTATTATTTGATTGCCCTTTCACTGCTTGATAGAATAAATCTGGGAAAATGGCCCGGTGAAACACCTCGTAAATACAGCAAAAGAATCATCCGCCGGGTTTATTTTCTGGCCCTTAATCTTAACTTCAGGGAGGTATCAGAAGGGATAAATTTAGCCCTTTACAGTCAAGAGGAGATTACCCCGGAATTGGCTAAAGAGGCCGAACAGTTTTTCCGCTATATTTTCAAACACTACCTGGCGAAGGTGGGCAGGTTAACCGCCCTGTTCGAAATCCTGTTAAAGGGCAAGCACTTTACTGAAGATTTAATGAGTTGATTTACGCAGAATTTATTAGTTTCTGAAACGGCAATGCACACTGGATCAGCCACTATTTGTTTTAAAGATCAGAAAGCAGCATGAGGAGTTGTTAAAAAAGCATGAAGGCTCTCTTGTTTAAAAACGAATTGCAACTGGTTGATATTTATCCACAGCCTTCTTTACGAGCAGAAGAAGCGTTGATTCAAATCACCAAAGCCGGTATTTGCAGGACCGACCTTGAAATCATTAAAGGTTATATGGACTTTGAGGGAATATTAGGACATGAATTCTGCGGGGTGGTCGAGGATATAGAAGGTAGCGACCGCTCGCTTCTGGGAAAAAGAGTGGTTGCAGAAATTAACTGTGGTTGCCGGGAATGCGCATATTGCCGACAGGGGTTGGAACGGCATTGCCCACGCCGGACCACTCTGGGTATTACCGGTAGAGACGGTTGCATGGCGGAGTATCTAGCCCTGCCCCTCAGTAACCTTCATCATGTACCCGATAATGTCAGTGACGAAGAAGCAGTATTTGTCGAGCCATTGGCCGCAGCCTTTGAAATTACAGAACAAATCCAGCTCAAGCCTGCTGCCAAAGCTGCTGTGCTCGGTGACGGCAGGCTGGGAATATTGATCGCCCTTGTCTTAAACTTAACCGGGGCTGATTTGTTCCTGGTGGGGAAACATCCGGAAAAGCTGGCTATTGCTGCAGAGCAGAAAGTAAAGACGATCCACCTGGAGGATTTCAACGGCGAAAAAGATTTTGATGTTGTCGTGGATGCTACAGGAAACCTCAGCGGTTTCGAATTGGCACAAAAGCTGGTTAAACCAAGGGGGCAACTGGTGCTGAAAAGTACTGTAGAAGAGAAGAAGGAGTTAAATTTAACCTCCCTTGTTTTGGATGAAATTACAGTAGTTGGCTCACGGTGCGGCCCTTTTGCCCCGGCTTTGAGATATCTGGAGAAAAAGCTGATCGACGTCAATCCATTAATAGCGGAAATATACAAGTTTGATCAGATCTTCGAAGCTTTTGAGTATTGTAAAACGGGCGATCCTTTAAAAGTGCTGATCGATTTTGACTAATGCATTCCGTATTAGTCAAGATTAACGTGTGTACCAAGATGAATATACATGAACAGGATGCGATAACAATGAAGATTCCCGGGCTATTTACTTCGAAAAAGCAAGTTGAACTTGCAAAGCAACCCGGACGGCAAGATTTCAAAAAGCTGAGAAACCTGATTATCCTTTTGCTAATTTGTGATCCAGGGCTTAAGGTGTCCGAGATAGCAGAGCTCAAGTGGCAGGATCTGGATCTTTTCACCGGCAAACTCAAACTCAGAAGGGGAAAGAACGGCCAGCAATGTACTTTAATGCTGGACAAAAACAACCTGAAAATCATGAAAGAATGGCGGGAACGCCAGGCGAAGGGGACTTACTATAGGGCCCTGGACCATGTTTTTACAAACACGGAAGGCAGGCCTTTATCTCCGCGCTATGTGAAGCTTCTATTTACACTGTTTATTTTAAATACCGTCCTGCCGGTGAATATTATGCCAATTACATTGCCTGGGTCGAGATCTCGAACGGAGAGCGGGACTGATCAATGATGAAAAAAGGCGAATTAATGAGGCGATTATTTTTTCTAATAGTTGTCATTATCTTACTGTTTGCTCTTCTGGCCGAGAGGGTCGGAATTATTCCTGGTGAAATCGATGTAGGTTCGGAGGAAGGGGAAGAAAAAAGCGAGGTAGATGAGGCAGATAATGGTCAAGGTTTCAGGCTGGGCAGCGAGGTGCTTATGGATGAAGAGCGCCACCTGGTGGAAGATAAAAAGGTGGGCCTGGTGACGAACCAAAGTGGTATGAACAGCCTGGGAGAAAGCACAATTGAGCTCCTGCAGGAAGCAGAAGGTATTACGCTGGCAGCATTGTATGCCCCGGAGCATGGTATTGATGGTACTGCCAGAGCCGGAGAATACGTGGAATCTTACACTCATGAAGATTTTGCTATTCCCGTTTACAGCCTTTATGGTAAAACGAGGATGCCCACTGAAGAGATGCTCAGCGAGGTCGATATTCTTGTGTATGATATCCAGGATATTGGAGCGCGCACCTATACTTATATTTCCACCCTCAACTACTGCATGGTGGCCGCTGAAGAATACGACCTTCCTCTTGTTGTCTTAGACCGTCCCAACCCCTTGGGCGGCTTGATCGTGGATGGGCCGGTTTTGGAAAAGCGGTTTAAGTCCTTTGTGGGAGTGGACACAATGCCGATGGCCCACGGCATGACGGTAGCAGAACTATCCCGTTATTTTAATCGCAATATTGGTGCAGAGCTGATTGTGGTTCCCATGGAAGGTTACGATCGGAGCATGATTTTTCAGGATACGGGACTTTCCTGGGTCCAGACTTCGCCCAATATACCGGACCTGGAGGCAGTATTCGGTTACATGGTTACCGGGCTGGGAGAAGGCACCGGGGTTTACCAGGCTGATATGTTCAGGTGGATTGGCGGTAAAGATCTTGATGCGGAAGATTACGCCGCTTTGCTCAATGATGCGGGTTTGGAGGGAGCTGAATTTATTCCTGAAGAACGTGATGAAGCCGGGGGTGTGCGGCTGAAGATAATAGACTACCACAGCTTTAACCCGGCCAGGACAGGGTTATATGCCCTGGCTTATGCCTTTGAGCTGGGTGATTTTAACGTGCCAAAAAGCAATGACACGATCGTCATGTTTGATAAGATCATGGGCACTGACAAAATGGGTAAATACCTTGAAGAAGGCCTCAGCCCGCAGGTGATCGAGGAGCGTTTTGAGCCTGCAATTCAGAGCTTTAAAGAAAAGAGGCAGGATTACCTCCTGCCCCAATACGGATCATGTGAAGGTGGATAAGCTGGCAGGTGTCAAGTAAAAGCTACAGGCAGTATTTAGCTTTTATGATCTGAATTTCATTAACAGCTTAAGTTTGATCGTAAATATCACGGCCTGCTAAAGAACAATCTGTTCACTGCCGGGATACCGGCCGTGAAAAAGATTATTTTGTTTGCTGTAATTAAACTAATGCAGCTGAAATAATTCTAAATATGATGATATAATAAAGAATGATTAATTGAAACATATTGTGTTGGAGCCCTTATCTATTTTCTGTATGGTGGCATATCGGCAAAGCGGTAACGCTGTCAGTATTTATAGCGCCTTGCTAAATGCACAGGCTGAAATAGGGTTACGATCTTACCTTTAATCATCTAATCATCGAGGAACTTTACAACTTTTGATAGGCTGGGTTATCTGATAAAATGTGAAATATAGGCCATGATTAACATGATATAATCATAGTTTTCGATCACTTTAATAATGGAGTTTAAAATATATGCCTAAAGCAGATTTTGTCCCTGTTATCCTTGGAAGTGATCACACTGCTTACGGAATGGCCCGATCGTTTCACGAGCAGTATGGAATTAAAAGCAAGGCGGTTGGAGTGGGACAGCTGACTCCGACCCGGGATTCAAAGATTATTTCTGTTGATGTATGTGAAAATTTAAAACAAAGCGATATTTTTGTAGAGAAGTTGACAGACCTGGCCGGAGAATTAAAAGAAAAAGCAGAAAACCTTATTCTTATTGCCTGTAACGAAAATTATTCTGAACTGGTAGTTAGAAATAAAGAAGCCTTAAAAAATGAATATATTATACCTTTTGTCGATGAAAAATTAATGGATCAATTGATCTATAAAGAAAACTTCTACCGGCTGTGTGAAAAACACAACCTGGATTACGCGAAAACCATCATTTGTACTGTCGAAAATAA
>SLRT01000045.1 GCA_007130825.1 Syntrophomonadaceae bacterium
ATTCTTTTAAGGGGGTCCTTTTCTTTTCCGGAAAGTATGTCATCCGCCAATTTACACCGTCGATGATTTCATAAAGCGGAAATGAGTTGGAATTAACAGCCAGGCGGGAAAGGTTGATAGTATCAGCAGATTCAGTTCCCCAGCCCGGGGGACAGGGGGAAAGAACATGCATAAAGCGAAAACCGCTGATTTCTTTCGCCTTTCTTAACTTATGCTCCATATCTTCAGGAAAAGCGACCGTGGCGGTTGCGGCATAGGGGATGCTGTGCGCGGCCATAATTTGCATGATATCTTTCTTTTGTCCCTGCTTGAACAAGGGATAGGGGGCCGTATTGGTCCGCGCGCCAAACGGTGTCGCCGAGCTGGTCTGCATCCCCGTATTCATGTAAGCTTCGTTGTCATAGCAGATGAAAATGTAGTCTTCATTGCGCTGGGCCGCTCCTGATAAGGCCTGCAATCCGATATCAAAAGTTCCACCGTCTCCGGCCAGCACAACCACAGTTGTATCATGGTGGCCTTTGGCCGTAAGGCCGCGCCGCAATCCACCGCCCACCGAGCCCGCGCTGGGAAAAGGACAGTGCAAAACCGGGCATTTTAAAGCGGTCAGGGGAGGGACACCGACGATAATACTCCAGCAGGAAGCGGTGATCACCATGGCCAGGTTCGGACCCAGGGCCCGGGAAAGGTAACGGACAGTCAAAGCCGCTCCGCAGCCCGGACAGGCATTATGTCCTGAATTGAGTATTTCTGACTCCCGGTTGTACTCTTCAATTTTCATCACAATTCCACCCCCCATTTTTGATCAACCAGGCCTTCCTCCGGGTAGGCCTGCACTATCTTTTCCAGCAATTCCCTGGTAACATCGACTCCTCCGGCCATAATCAGGTCCTGGACAACCGGAGGCCTGGAAATCCCGTATAAAGCCGCTTTTACTTCCTGGGCAAATATTCCCCCAATACCGGGCGAACAATTGCGATCGATGACTACGATCCTTTCAAGCTCATGCTCCCGGACTATACCGGCAAGAAGTCCGGCCGGGAAAGGCCGAAACATCCTCAGCTGGATTAACCCCGTATCTTTAAGCTCGGGCAGGAACCATTCTACAGTTTCAGCGGTACTGCCCGCTGCCAGGATGGCCGTTTTTGCCCCCGAAGGTATGCTTGCTTTAATCGTTTCATAGCTTCTCCCGAAAGTTTCAAAATAACGTTCGTTGATCTTTTCAAAAACAGCCGGCGCCCTGAGCATATCCTCTTGCCTGCTTTTGACCAGGCCCATCTGTGTTTCCCCGGTTGAGAGTCCGTGCAGATTAGCCGTAAAATTAGGTTTGACCTGGGCCTGAAAACCGGGTGAGCCGACAAACTGCTGCACAAGTTCCTTTTCCGGGACATCGACCGGTTCGTAAGTGTGCGAAATATAGAATCCGTCGAAAACGATCAGTGAAGGTAAAAGCAGCTCTTCACTGAGCATAAAAGCCTGGACAACTGTGTCGAATGCTTCCTGGGCATTTGAACAATAAATCTGCATCCAACCGGTATCGCGCTGGCTCAGGCTGTCACCCTGATCGGGGTCGAGACACCACGGCGGGCCAAGAGTACGGTTGACATTGACCATGACGATCGGAAAACGCGCACCGCTGCACCAGTGAGTCATCTCATGCATGTACGCCAGACCGTGCGAAGAGGTCGCCGTAAAAACCCTTGCCCCCGCTGCCGCTGCCCCGTTGCAGTAGGACAACGCAGCATACTCAGATTCGACGCTGACGAATTCACCGCCCAGCATGCCCCTGGCCTCAAAATTGGCCAGGGTTTCAACAATCGCTGTCTGCGGCGTAATCGGGTAAGCGGCCACCATGTCAACACCGACCCGCTGAACAGCCATGGCTGCAGCCTGGCTTCCGCTGATTAATTCGAATGTCATATTATATCAACTCCTTCCATGAACAGGGCCCGGGCCGGGCATTCTTGGACACAAATGCCGCAGCCTTTACAAAAATCAAGGTTTAATTCATAACGGTTATTGATCCAATCGACAGCCATGTCGGGACAGAAAAGGTAGCATATACCGCATGAGTTGCATGTCCCGCACCCCAGGCAGCGACTGGCTTCTTCAACAGGCTCTCCCTGTCGATGCTGCAGCTGAAGATTGACCCTTGCCGTAAGGTTAAGATCCTCGAATAAAACCGGTTGTTCTGCGGGCAGAAACAGCTCCGGTTCAGCAAAATCCCCGAGGCTGGCCATAATACTATAAGCAGCCAGGCGGCCGGCCCTGATCGCTTCAGCCACCGTAGCCGGGCCGCTAACCAGATCTCCGCCGGCAAAGAGCTCTATTTCCCGATCCGATTTTTCGAAAACCGAGTGGTCAGCTTCCTGACCGATAGCCATGATCACTGAACCGCAGGCTTTTCGAAACGAGCGGCTTTGATCAACGACCAGGCCTTCCCGGTTGGTCTTGCTCTGATCGAGCAAGACTGACTGTATTTGATCGGCATCTGTTTCGATCTCTCGCGGCAGAGCATTAAAAATGAGCTCTACCCCTTCGCTTTCAGCAGCCTCGACCTCGCCCGGGTCTGCCGGCATTTCAGCCCTGCTCCGGCGGTAGATCAAGCTGACGTTGTTAATGCCATTCATGCGCAGCGCGGATCGGGCGCTGTCTATGGCGGCATTACCACCGCCGATAACCACAACCGGGTCCTTAATATCAGGATGCCGGCCGGTATTAATCATGCTTAAAAAGTCCAGGGCGCAGCAAACTCCTTTTTCTTCCCCGCCCGGAATATTCTCTTTACGGGACAGCCATGCTCCAGTTGCCAGAAAAATCCGTCTGAACTCTTTATCAAGCTCGTTTAAACTGATATCTTTTCCGAGGGTCCGGCCGGTAATAAAATTAACGCCCTCTTCTTCGAGCACTTTTATCTCTTGCTGTAACACCCTGCGCGGTAGGCGGTATTCAGGAATCCCCAGGGCCAGCATTCCGCCAACCTGGGGGGCGCTCTCGAATACGGTTACCCGGTAGCCGGCTGTTGCAAGGTAGTAAGCGCAGCTTAATCCAGCCGGTCCGGAACCGACAACTGCCACCTGATCTTTTACCTCCCGCGGCGCAGTGGGTGGCTGATAATGTTCGAGACGCCACTCACCGATTGCTCTTTCGATTGAGCGGATATCGATTTCCTGGTCCAGGCGACCCCGGTTGCAGTTTTCAATGCAGGGGGAAAAACAGACATAACCGGTTAAAGCAGGAAACGGATTGTAACGGCTCATAATCTGCCAGGCTTGTTCCCATCGCCCGTCTTTAACCGCTTCCTGCCATTCCGGGATATCTGAATCAAGTAAACAGTCCTGGCGGCACGGTGAAAGCCTTTTGATTCTCTCCGGAGCCGGCATAAAGCGCCATTCACCGGTCTTGTTAATCGTACTGGATTTGGTTCCGCAGGCATATTTAAAATTATTTTCGCTCGGCTTACTTAACAAGGGGCCCTACCTCCTTTACACTTTCTGACCCTTCTGTAACGGCGTTGATATTTGCTTCAATACTAACCGTTATCCTTTTTTTGATTGATCCGGTCAGGTTTTCCAGTGATGCAAGGCCGCTGATGCGGGCAATTGCCCCGAGCATCACCGTGTTGACCACCGGAAAACCGCCCACAGTCAGCCCATGCTTCCTAGCAATCCCCGTGGCATCGACAACATAAACTTTGCAGCGCTTCTCTGGATCAAGTTCCTGCAACAGTTTCTCCATTTCCTGCTCTCCGCTATTGATTAACAAAACGCCCTTTTCTTTCAAACCGGCGAGAATAGTGGAACCGCTTAATGTCGGATCAAAAACAACGACATAATCCGGCTGATAAATGCGGCTGCGCGGCATTAAACGTTCCCGGCTGGTCCGGATAAAAGCAGTTACTGGAGCACCGCGCCGTTCAGCGCCAAACAACGAAAATGCCCGGGCGTACCGCCCATCCAGAAATACGGCTTCGGCAAATATCGAAGCCGCCATCACGATCCCCTGGCCGCCGCGTCCGTGCAGTCTGAATTCAAGCATTTCTTCCATCAGAATAATCCTCTCCCCGCATTATTAACATGGATAACCCGGTACGGGCCGCTACCCTCGGGTTTTAAACTGTTAAACTTTAAGTTTTTTTTGCAGTTTTTCTTCGGCGATAATATCAGCCATCTCGCTCGGCAGCAGATCCTGTTCCCGGGCCCGCCGGAAAAGCTCCTTCAGGCGGCCTTCGATGCGG
>SLRT01000143.1 GCA_007130825.1 Syntrophomonadaceae bacterium
ACCAGGCAGTTTTTGTTTAACGGCCTGTTATTCTTTTGTGTCAATCCCCTGTCCCCCTGACATATTTGTTAGTTTGTCCAGCAGCAGCTGTTTTCTTGTTTCATCGATAGACAGGTAGTAGGTGTCTTCATCCGCTAAAGAAAAATATTTTCCCTGCAGTGAATAATCTTCTATTTCTTCGGCTTCCAGCCGTTCGCCGGCAAAAAGAGTCAGGGCGGTAACCTGGTTAAAATTGAGGTCGGTTCGCACATGCTCGCGGTAGGCTGCGTAAGTGGGAATTACGTAACTGAAGAGCCCCATCTCCTGGAAGTAGTCGAAAGTGGCCAGGAGAAGCGACCTCTGGCGCTTGATCCGGTTCAGGTCGTCGCGGGCATCTGCTTCCCGGTAAGTCAGGTAAGTCAAATAGCCCCGGCCGTCAAGCATCTGCGGCCCCGCTTCGAGCGATTCTTTTGGGCTGTGACCGATCATATCCTTTTTCACCGTGTAGTAAACCCCGCCCAGCGAATCTATTAACTGCTCCAGGCCCTGGATATCCATGGCAATATAGTAGTGCAGATCGACATCGTCCAAAAAGTTGCTGACCGTCTCGATGGTGTAACGCATCCCTTCGGCATGGCGGTCACTGCCGGCCTGCTCGTAACCGTAACTGTACGATTGCCGGATCCTGTCTTTAACCCCGCTTCCGGCTATCTCGACATAGGAATCGCGGGGAACAGCCAGTAAAGTCAAAGAATCCTGATCAAAGTTAACCGAAGCGACCAGGATAGTATCAACAAAATAGACATCGCCAAAAGTATTGTCTTCGCGGCGGTTATGCAGCCCGAAGACCGCCACATTGACCACTCTTTCTTCGAAATGCTCTTCGACCCCGCCTTCTGTTCCAAAATCATGCCGAAAAAGCGAAGCAGGATCATAGTAGACCTGGTAAACGCCGTAAAATATGATCGAAAATGAAACCAGGGCGATCGAAAAGATGATCCCCAGTGATATAAATAGCCTGACCTTGCGTGAAAGATTATTGGTCATTTGCTTTTCCCGCTCTCCCGCTGAAACCGTTACATGCTAATTCTTCTTCGCATTTTAATAATATACATACATTACCCGCCCTGATCGTTTTCATCGTGGAAATCTTCGCTGCTTTCATCCGCCTCATCTTCTGCACCTTCTCGATCTTCGCGATCATGGCCGTCGCTATCTTGCAGCGGCTCTTCCTGTTCAGTTTTGTCAGTTTCTCCTGGTTCATCTATTTCTGGTTCATCTCTTTCTTCTTCATCTCTTTCTTTAATTATCTTTTCCAGTTCTTCGTCATCAATTTCTTCTTCGATTCGTTTTTTAATTTCTTCTATTTTCTGATCGATTTCTTCCTGATCAATGTCTTCGTCTTCCAGCCAGTCGGCTTTCTCCAGTTCTTCTTCCAAAATGCGCTTGCGCTCCTGCTCTTTCAAGTATTCGAGGCTGTCTTCAAGAACAATCGGCGGCCAGGGTTCGACTTCAAGACCAAAAGCTTCTTTAATGATGCGCAGCCGCTCTCCCTGGTTGAGCACCTTGTAATAAACACCATCTTTCATCTGCCCGCTGCCGGTCAAAGTATAAAAACGCAGGCTCTGATCAGAAAGATCAAGATTCCGGGCAAAGTAAGCCATGGCTGCTATTTGCTTGTAAGTGAGATCTGTATCCACATAGTCTTTATAGATACGGTAAGTCGCCGGTATATCGGTTATCTTGCCCTCTGCCCGCAGGTATTTGAATGTCTCGCGCAGCAGGTTCATCTGCCGGTCAATGCGTCCGATATCGCCTCTTGCGCCGCCGCGGTATTGCAGGTAGCGCAGGTAGGTTTTACCGTCCATGATCTGCGGGCCTTCGGGCACCAGGACCCGGCCGACATCCCAGTGCTCGTCATATATCGTTTCCTCCACCTCGTAGTAGACGCCGCCCACAGCATCGACCAGTTCAATAACCGAATACATGTCTACAGAAACATAGTAATGCAGGGGAATTCCACCCAGGGTATTGCTTATTGTCCGCAGGGTATACTCAATGCCGGCGGCCTCCCTATCTTCTCCGTCAGCGGAATAATAACCGTAGACAAAAGAATGGTTGATCTTGTCGTGCATGCCGCCCCGGCCGTAAATGGGCACGTACGAGTCACGCGGAATACGCACTACCGACACTTGCTCGGTTTCAAAGTTAATTGAGAATACAGCCAGCATATCCGGCCGGAACAGCTCCTCGCCCATTTTCTCCCGGCTCCATCCGCGGTCAAAACCGAGCAGGGCAATATTAACGATATCATCGGAAAAAGCGGCATCGATTTCGTATCCCTCTTCAAAACTGATTTCGTCAAGTAAAATACGCTGCGGTTCCTGCACATCGTCGTATAAAGCCAGCACGTAAGTTCCCATACCCGCCAGCAGCAATAATAACCCGCCGGCAGTAATTAAAAGCATCTTTTTTAGCCTGCTCATCGGTTTTCTGTTCTTCACCGCTTTATTTCCCCGCTTCGATTTAGACTGATCATAAAATCCTTCCAGCTCGTCATACCAATCCGGACCGGCCGCCAGTTTCGCCTTTTCCAATGAATCGAGCCGGTTGGAATTATTATCTTTCCCTGCTCCGGCAGGCGACTTGTTGTTTCCATTTTCCCCACCGGGAAGTTTTGAGCCCGGTCGTTTGTTCCGATCATCTTCCACCGGCACAACCACCTTGTTTTACTGATTCTTTCTGCCCAAATTATAACATACAAAAGCCCGCGATCATTATTTCGGCCAGGTTAATCTGCCCAGCGCTTCTTTGCTTAAGCCCCGCGATGCCTCCCGGTTAAACAGCGTCGGGACAGTCAACAGTAAAATTCTGAAGTCCATCAACAGCGAGTAATCGGAAACATAGTAAAGATCGTAGCGCAGCTTGTCGTGCGTATTGGTGGCATAGTAACCGGCTACCTGGGCCAGCCCGGTGATGCCCGGTTTAACCAGGTGGCGCAGCTTGTATTCCGGCATTTCCCGTTCAAAATTTTCCACGAAGTAAGGCCGCTCCGGGCGCGGTCCGACAATGCTCAAATCGCCGCGCAGGACGTTATATAGCTGGGGCAGTTCATCGAGCCGGGTAGCCCGCAAAAAACGGCCCACCGGCGTTACCCGATCGTCTTCTTCAGTCGAAAATACCGGGCCGCTCTCACCTTCGGCATCGACAATCATGGTCCGCAGTTTATAAAGGGTAAAAACCCGGTTCCGGAAACCGACACGTTCCTGGGCAAAGATGACCGGGCCGGGTGATGTCAAGCGGACCAGGAGGCAGAAGATCAGCAAAAGCGGCAGGGCCGGCAGGGCCACAACCAGGGCCAGGCTCAGGTCAAATGTTCTTTTTAAAAACAGCTGGGTAAAAGTGATCTGCATGTCGCGGCATTCGACGACCGGCGTGTCGTGCACCTGGGTCATAGCCGCCCGGGTCAGGATGATTTCGTATAGATCGGGAACTATGAACACTTCCCGGTTTGAATCAAAACTTTCCCTGATCACCCGGTTCTTCTCTTCCATGGCAAGGGGACCGGCAATCATCACCGCATCGGCCTCGGGAAGCCACTGCGAAAAATCTTCTATTTTCTCCGGCACCAGGACCTTGATCACCTCAAAAATTCCCCGGGGCAGGCACATCAGTTTTTCCAAAGCCTGATCAACTTCATTCCGGCTGCCGATAACCAGCAGTTTCTTCTGCCCGTCTATCCACAACGCCAGGCGCCAGTACAGTATCCGCCAGCCGATTAATAAAAACAGTTGGAATAACGGCGCGATCAAAAATACGCTGCGGTGAAAAATAAAGGCCCTGGTCCAAAAAGCAAATAAAATGCTAAACAGGGTCAGCCCGATCACGCCGGTAATCAATGAGCGCAAAATCGGTATAAATCCACTGCGCTGACGGGAGTAAAGGCCCAGGTTGCTGAAAAGCAGCACCGTAACCACCGCCAGCAGCGGTAAAAGCAAAAACAGCGGTTCCAGCTGAAAACCCTGCAGATCACCGCTGACAAAGACAAAAGCAAAGTAAAGCCCCAGGTTGACCAGGGCAATATCGACCAGGGCGACCAGCCATTTGGGAATACTACCGGTTTTTACATTTCCGCCGTTATTTTTTATTGCCATATAATTCCTGCCCCACCGTTATAGTGCCTTCTAAATATTTTGACCCGCTTGATATTGTCTAAAAACTTCTTGCTGATCGCTCTCTTTTCCTGCCTCCC
>SLRT01000130.1 GCA_007130825.1 Syntrophomonadaceae bacterium
GTCACAAGGGTAATGTGGAGATAGATGGTCATTTAGAACATTTAACACGGGAAGGTTCAATTGTTGGCGATAAAGCTTCTCCGGCTATGGTTAAATTGGATGAGCCGCTGCTTAATAATCCATACCCTTCTGAAATATTTGCGGATAAAATTAAAAAAAGCGCTACCTCTGAACAAAATAACAGCTATAGCATTATTCCCATTAAGGGTGATGGCAAGCTTATGGCTGTGCTGCTTTTATATCATCCGGACCTTTATTTTGAAGAAAAGCATTTAATTATAGCAGAAATAGGGACAGCATTGATCGGTGTTATCCTCTTACAAACGACTGTTGATCAGGAGGAGGAAAATGCCAGAAACAGAGAGTTAGCTGAAGGGGCATTTGAAAGCCTGTCCTATTCAGAAGTAGAGGCGATACGGGAAATACTGAAAAACATCAGTGACAATGAAAGTATCGTTGTTGCCAGCAAGATTGCCGACGGTCTCGGCATTACCCGCTCTGTTATCGTTAATGCTTTGCGTAAATTCGAAAGCGCAGGTATTATTGAATCCAGGTCGCTGGGAATGAAGGGCACTTTGATCCGGGTCAAAAATATTCAGGCCCTGGAGATAATAACCTCGAGATCAGCTAATATGGAGTCAATTATTTAAACGTTTTCTAATATTGTTCTTTTATCCAGGCGCTGGAACAGGCTTCTCTTTGTTTAAGCAGGAGCTCAATCCGGCACCTTTTTTTGATTTATTCGTAGTATAATAATCCTGGTTGATAAATCGAGTGAAGGAAGTTCAACCTAGCCGCAGCAAGCTACTGCTTGCTGCAGAGATCTACTGTTTACTTGCAATTTTTAAGGCACTTTGTCTGATTGACAGTATGGAAGCTGGTTGCTACAATGAGCATTGTTGCTTGCTAAACACAGTATTTCTTTTGCAGTTAAGGAGTATAAACTTTTATGCCTGAATTGTTGACTTACCTTGCCATTTTCGTGGCTAAGATCGCCCATGTCAGCCTGGGAACTATTCGTATCATTTATTTGACCCGTGGTAATAGTGTAAGTGCTGCCATAATCGGTTTTTTTGAAGTAATTATCTACCTCCTGCCACTCGGTATTGTACTTGCAAACCTGGACCAGTGGACTAATATAGTTGTTTACGGGCTTGGGTTTGCTGTCGGTAATCTTGTTGGCAGCAGGATTGAAGAAATGATTGCCATTGGGTTTGTTCAAGTCCATATTGTTACCCGACAGGATAGCAGCGGTCTGGAAGAGTCTCTGCGTGAACAGGGTTATGGAGTTACTACTATGCCCTGCTACGGAAGAGAAGGTGTCCATAACAGCCTGCAGGTTTTATTGAAGAGAAATGAGCTGCCTGATTTTTTAAAGACTGTCGATAAATATGATCCAAAGGCTGTAATCTCTATTTTTGATACTCGTAAAATTACGGGTGGCTATTTTTCAAGAATGAAGGCCAAATAGTGATGGTAACCTCAAAAGAACACATAATTAACGCACATAAAGCAATCGGAGTCATTGATTCGGGGGTTGGTGGACTGACGGTTGTAAAAGAACTAAGCCGGCGTTTGCCTCATGAAAGCGTTGTCTACTTCGGCGATACGGCTCGTATGCCTTACGGCCCGCGTCCCATGGAAGAGGTGCGCCGTTTTGTTTTTGAAATGATCGAATTTTTACAGCACCAGGAGATAAAACTGGTGGTAGTCGCCTGTAATTCGGCAACCGCAGCCGGGCTTTCATACTACCAGCAGGTATGTGAAGAACCGGTTCTCGGCGTGATTGAGCCGGGAGTAAGGGCTGCTATCGCCCACAGCCGCAAACAGCGAATCGGGGTAATTGGAACTACCGGGACGATCGGTAGTTCAGAATATGTTAAAGCCCTTCATCGGCACAACAGATCTTTATATGTCATTTCAAAAGCGTGTCCCCTGTTTGTTCTGCTGGTAGAAAACAACCTTGTTGAAACTCCCGAAGCGCGTAAAGTTGCCCACGAATACTTAGACCCGATGTCAAGCGAAAATATTGACACCTTGATTCTCGGCTGTACCCATTATCCCCTGATGGCAGATCTGCTCCAGGAAGTTGTCGGTACTTCGGTGAAGTTGATCAATTCCGCAGAAGAAATAGTTACCGAAGTTGAAACCATCCTGGACAATTCCGGACAGGCGAATCCGTTGAATAACAATAATACCCGCTACCGGTTTTTTGTCAGCGGCAATCCCCGATCTTTTGAAGAGGTCGGGGTTAAGATGCTCCAGCGTGAAATAAAAGCTTACCAGGTTTTACTTTAGCTATAACATGCTTCAGCAGAAGTATACCGGTTATCACAGGCTTAATCATCACATGGCCCGTAAGCGTTTCACTCTTTCTTCTGCCGGAGGGTGGGTGGAAAATAAAACACTGGCCCGGTTTCCCGACCTGGCGCCCAGGGACGGATTGACAATGTATAGCCCTTCCAGGGCTTTATTTTCAATCGGGCTGTCTTTAACCTGTTGATTAGTGATTTTTTCCAGAGCACTGGCCAGTCCCTCGGGATACCCGGTAAAGTTAGCTGCCGTGGCGTCGGCCATGTATTCACGCTGCCGGGATATGGCGAATTTTAGAAGCTGAGCAAAAATAGGGGCCAGGATAGCGACAATGATTAAAACGATTATCATAATAAGCTGCCCCTGACCGCTTCTGCGTCCGCCCCGGCCCAAACCGCCGAAAAACATCATCCGGCGGGCGATCACGCTGACAAAAACTATTGTCCCGGCTAAAACAATGGCTACCGTAGCAAGAAGAACGTCGTAATTATTAATATGGGCCATTTCATGGGCAATTACTCCCTCCAGTTCCTGGCGGTTTAGGCGGTTCATCAGTCCGCGGGTAACGGCTATAATAGAGTTTTGCGGGTTGCGTCCGGCAGCGAAAGCATTGGGAACCTCGGTTTCAATGATGTATATTTTAGGCATCGGCTTACCGGCGGCAATGCTCAAAGCTTCCACCGTATTATACAGGTACGGTTCCTGTTGTTTACTGACTTCTTTTGCCCCGGCCATCCTGGTGACCACGTTTTGTCCGCTGTAAATACTGATCAAAAAAAGAACGATAAAAACAAGTCCGGCCAGGATGATGCCGACGACAATGTCACCGATATAAATGCCGATAAAATATCCGATTAATGCGAACAGAACAGCAT
The DNA here is from genome assembly GCA_007130825.1 of Syntrophomonadaceae bacterium. Lineage (GTDB taxonomy): Bacteria > Bacillota > Dethiobacteria > DTU022 > DTU022 > B1SED10-74M. Next base: position 3,189 of record SLRT01000130.1, read on the forward strand.
AAAGGAAAAACAGGAAAAAAGTTCGTCTCTTATTGGCTGCTATCCGGCCGTAGATTGGATCCATCATTTATCTTCACCGCCTTGCATATTTATTTCCGGTGCCGATCGCGCCCGTTCTGATTCCACTGCGAAATATTCACGGGTTTCAAATTTAAAAAGCCTGGCGATCAGGTTGGTTGGAAATTTCTGGACTGCTGTGTTAATGGCCATAACAGTCCGGTTATAGCGCTGCCTGGCGTAAGCAATTTTATTTTCGATGCCGACCAGCTCTTCCTGCAGCATCATGAAATTCTGATTTGCTTTCAGATCAGGATAGTTTTCCGATACGGCAAAAAGACTTTTTAGCGCTCTTTCCGCGGTCTGGTCTGCTCCGGCGTTTTCCTGGATAGTCGAAGCGTTGAGCCACTCTGTCCTGGCCCTGGTAATAGCCTCGAGCAGCTCCCTTTCATGCTCCATGTAGCCTTTAACGGTGTTAACGAGGTTTGGCACCAGGTCAAAGCGTTTTTGAAGCAGGGTATCAATATTGGAGTAAGCTTTATCGGCCATGTTGCGCATAGCAACCAGGCGGTTATAGCTGAAAATAATAGTTAAAACGATCACAACCAGGACAGCAAGTAAAACATGCGTGCTTTCCAAAGTAGCGCCTCCTTTTTAAAAGCGATTGTTAAGGTGTTATTTTTAAGTTATTTTTTTCCGCTTGTCTGATCCAAGCTTAACCATGATAATATTATACCTGCTGAAAGCGAAAAACGAAAGGAAATAGCCATGGTACGGGGAATATAAATAGCAGGAAGGAAGTAAACTGCTAAAGAAAGGAACTGCAAGATGCGCATTGACGGTAGGAATTTAAATGAACTGCGCCGGATTAAAATTACCCGCTCCTATCTTAAATTTCCGGAAGGCTCCGCCTTGATCGAACTTGGCGACACCAGGGTTATTTGTACCGCTTCGGTTGAAGAAAAGGTTCCTCACTTTCTCTATGGCCGCGGCCAGGGTTGGGTAACAGCTGAATATGCCATGCTGCCCCGCTCCACTGATGTCCGCATAACCAGGGAAAGGGGTGGGGTCAATGCCCGCAGCCTGGAAATACAGCGCCTGGTTGGCCGTTCCCTGCGGGCGGTGGTTGATCTGCAAGCCCTTGGTGAAAAGACTATCCGTATCGACTGCGATGTGATCCAGGCTGATGGAGGAACCCGCACGGCGGCAATAAGCGGAGCTTACGTCGCCCTGGCCGAAGCCTTTTACAACCTGATGCAAAATGAACAACTAAATTGCCTGCCCCTGAATGACTATCTTGCAGCAATCAGTGTCGGTCTTTTTGATCAAACTTATCTTCTTGACCTCTCTTTTGCAGAGGATTCACAGGCTGCTGTCGACATGAATATAGTTATGACTGCAGCAGGAAAGCTGGTTGAAGTGCAGGGTTCTGCTGAAGGAAATCCATTTAGCCGCGAACAGCTGGATAAAATGCTTGATTTGGCTGCCCTGGGTGTAGGGGAAATAACAGCGAAACAAAAGGAAGCGCTTGGGCCGGCTATTGTTCAGTACATTGCAGCTTCTACGTAAGGAGAGGTAAGTGCAAGAGAAACCGGAAATGTATGATGGTAAAATTAACCACAAAAACAGCAAAAGGAACAACCGAGAAGGTAATAGCAGAAATAAAATAATAAGCATCGAATATATTGGGGCAGTAAAAGATCAGGGAAAATAAAAGATCAGGTTAAAACGGATCCTGCGGTTACCGGGGAGTTTGAAGGGGCTGAAAGTTTTTGAATAAGCTGGTGCTTGCGACCAATAACCGAAATAAGGCCGCTGAAATCATAGAACTGCTGCAGGAGCTGCCCGTAGAGATATTAACTCTGCGGAATTATCCCGGGCTGGTCATGCCGGAGGAAGACCGCCCAACTTTTGCCGGTAATGCCGCCAAAAAAGCGGAGGCAGTGGCTTCCTACAGCGGCGAAATGGCCATGGCCGATGATTCTGGATTGGAAGTCGATGCGCTGAACGGGCGTCCGGGGGTTCGATCGGCCCGCTATGCCGGTGAAGATAAAAGCGACCGGGATAACAACAATCTTCTGCTGCAAGAGCTAAAAAACTTGCCCCCTGCCAAACGGAGCGCCTGTTTTAAATGTGCTATTGCGGTGGCTATTCCGGGGGACAAAACAGCCATTATAGAAGAGAGCTGTCCCGGCCAAATTGCCGAAAAGCCGCTGGGAGAAAACGGGTTCGGTTATGATCCGCTTTTTATTTATGAGCCTTCCGGCCTTACTTTTGCCCAGATGTCCCGGGCTAAAAAAAATAAGGTCAGTCACCGGGGCAAAGCCCTGCGGCGGGTGAAAGAATTGCTTAAAGAATTACTTTAAAAAGCTGCAGCAGGGGCTTCCTGCATGCAAAGGCAGCGTATTTAATGCTTCTACAAAAGCGCCATCCAGTTTTTGTCTTCTGGAAGCAAGTGTTAGCCTGAAGATCCGGGATAATTAAAACAGATTATTTAATATATTTAGGATTTCTTGCCAATAACCCCGGCCTGTGCTACAATGATTCTGCTGTTGTTATACAAGAAATTTTCATCGGGGCGTAGCGCAGTTTGGCAGCGCACTTGGTTTGGGACCAAGGGGTCGCCGGTTCAAATCCGGCCGCCCCGACCATTGATCTTAAAGGGTTTTTAGGGGGCAGTACTCCCCTGGGAACCCTTGGAAAAAGCTCAGGTACAGCAATGGTACGGCAATCAAAAAGGAATTATAATTACCAAACAATAATGCTATTCTCAACCTCTGAAATGATGTTTCTTTAGTTATCTCCGCAAAGGATCTACTATCAATTTTTAGGCAAACCCTTTCATTAAGTTCTATTTCAAATAACTTAAAGAAAATGTAAATTTCCTGGAATTATAAGTGATATATACCAAGGGAAGGAAAAGATGGGATGAATACGAGAAAGATCTTTAGTGAATCACCCGAAGACGATTTATGGCAATTGATAGCACATTATTCTTACCCGAATAATATAAGTAAATACTTAATTAGCAATGGCATGTCAAATCAAGATACCAACTTAATTGAAAACATATCAGGTTCAATTTCACAAGCAAAAGAGTATTATTACGCAAGCAAAGAAGTTAAATGATACACTAAAATATCACCATTTGGGTTCAAATAGGACCTTTATAAATAAGCATAAATAATCTATATAACTGTAAAATTAAGATTAGGTTAATGTTACACATAAAATGTTCGGGTTTTTCCACCCCTGTAGAAAAACTTTGACGGTTACTTATAATAAAAATGGTTCATAATTAAATTGCCATTCTCGGCAGTTTATGCTCAAGGCGGTGCAATCGTTGAATGATGAAACCCTGATCAGCGCGATCAATAATTTTGGCGATCAGAGCTCTCTAAACAAAGTAGAGGAGCCTGGAGTTAAAAAAATATTTGATCATCCACTTGTAGATATTGCTGCTGCAGATGGTTCCTTTTTTGCGAAATTAAAAGAGCAGCTAACAATTAAGCGCCTGGCTTTGTTAAAACCGCCCCTGAAGTGGGCAGGCGGTAAACGCTGGCTGGTTTCTGATCTTAAGCCGATCTGGGAAAAGCATAACCGGCGGCGGCTGGTTGAACCGTTCTGTGGAGGTCTGGCCGTTACCCTGGGCCTGATGCCGAAGCAAGCCCTGCTTAATGATATAAACTCCCACCTGGTTAATTTTTTCTATTGGGTTAAAGAAGGCCTCTATATCGATATACCGCTGGAAAACGATCAGCATTTTTATTATAATTACCGCAAACGTTTTAACAGGTTACTGGAAGAAGGTAAACATAATACCATCGAGGCGGCAAAACTGTTTTATTACCTGAACAGGACCGGTTATAACGGCCTCTGCCGTTTTAACAAAACAGGCGGTTTTAATGTTCCTTTTGGCAGTTATAAAAAAATTAACTATCTCCGTGATTTCAGTAATTACCGGGAAGTTTTCCGCCGCTGGGAATTTAAAAGCGAAGATTTTGAGGCCTTATCCCTGGATGACGATGATTTTATTTATGCCGACCCGCCCTATGATGTCGAGTTCACCCAGTATTCAAAGCAGGGATTCAACTGGGCGGACCAGGTTCGTTTGGGTCGCTGGCTGGCCGGGCATGCAGGGCCGGTTGTGCTGTCAAATCAGGCCACAGGGCGCATAAAAGAACTTTACCGGGAGCTGGGATTTAAGCTTATCTTTCTCGATGCGCCGCGCATGATCAGCTGTGATGGTAACAGGACCCCGGCCAAAGAAGTGCTGGCCATGAAAAATATTTAAACGAAAATGGTTGAGGAGGGCGTTAAAGTGGTCGATGCGCTGCACACTACCCTGCAGGAAAGCAAAACCGATCAGGTTCTGATTGACCGCTATGCCGGCGAGGCGGCTGAAATTGTCGGGGCGGAAAATGTCTCGGCCAATCAGGCTGACCTGTTGTCCACCTGTCGTGATTACTGGCCGGTGGGCAATATATGGAGAGCTGAAGGCTCGGTTCCGGCCCTGCCCCAGCTGGTGGTCTGGCCCCATAATACTGAAGAGGTCTCCCGGTTACTGGCCCTGGCCGATCGGGAAAAAATTCCGGTTACCCCTTTTGGCGAAGGATCCGGCGCCCTGGGGGGTGTGGTTCCTTTAAGAGGCGGCGTTACGTTTGATCTTAAGCGTATGAACAAGGTCCGGGCTATCGACGAAAAAAATCTGCTGGTCACCGTTGAAAGCGGTTTAAACGGTGCACTTTACGAAGAACAGCTTAATCACGCCGGCTACACCGGTGGTCATTTTCCCCAGTCACTGCGCTGTTCCACCGTCGGAGGATGGCTTTCCTGCCGGGCTGCGGGACAATTTTCGACCCGCTATGGGAAAATCGAAGATATTGCCGTTTCCCTGGAAGCGGTACTCCCTGACGGCACTATTTTCAGCGGACGCAATGTGCCCCGCACTGCAACCGGCCCCCGGGTCGATCACTTTTTGCTCGGGTCGGAAGGAACGCTGGGTATTATCACTTCTGCCACCCTGCGCATTTGGCCCCTGCCCGAAAAGCGCCGCCTTGCTGCCTACACCTTTGAACGGCTGGAAGACGGGTTGGAAGCAATCCGACTCTTTATGCGTGCCGGTACCCGGCCGGCGGTGGTTCGTCTTTATGACTCCCAGGAAACAGGCAACCATTTTCCCGATCTGGGAGATGAACGCTGTGCCCTGATATTGCTGATTGAAGGAGCGGCAAAAATCGTCGAGGCCGAGGCTTCGGTTATTGAAGATTGCGTTCAGTCACGGGGAGCGGAAAGCGCCGGTTACAAACATGTCGAACACTGGCTGGAAAAGCGCTTTGATATCAGCGTCGCATCGATGCTGTTTCAAAAAGGGGCGGTCCTCGATACTATCGAGGTGTCCACCAACTGGCACAATGCCCATTCCACCTACCGGACTATGCAGGAAGCGCTGTTGGGGGTGGAAGGAACAATGCTTGTCTCAGGCCATTATTCGCATGTTTACCCGGAAGGAGCGGCCCTCTACATGACCACGGTTGGCTTCCCCGGCGAAGATAAGATTGCCTATTACAAGAAAATCTGGCAGGTTGCGATGAAAGCCTGCCTGGCTGAAGGATCCGCCTTTTCTCACCATCACGGGGTCGGTCTGCACCGCGGCCTCTGGATGGCTGAAGAACACGGCACCGGGCTGGATGTTTTGCGAAGGATCAAGAAGGCACTCGATCCGCACGAAATTATGAACTACGGCAAGCTGGGCCTGGGAGAGGTGCAAAAATGGCAGAAGTAAACATGGAGCAGCTTCTTAATTGTGCGCTATGTCCGAATATGTGCCGCTGTGAATGTCCGATCCTGCAGGTAACAGGCCGGGAAGCGGTTGCCCCTGCCGGTAAAGCCAGGATTACTGCCCTGGTCCGGGAAAATCAACTGGACTGGGATGAAGATATGCTGGAAGCAGCCTCCAACTGCCTCGGCTGCCGTGGGTGTACCATCCACTGCCCTTTCCCGGAACTTAATTTGTGTGATGAACTGCTTTATTCCCGGATGACGGCTAAAGCAGAGGGGATAAGCCTGCCTTTTCTTGATCCCTACCTGAACAACCTCAGGAAATATAGCAGCCCTTATGGCCAGAAAACCGGGGCTGTGGTTACATCCGGCTGTGAAGCGGAGGTCCTCTTTTTTAACGGATGCACTTCTCTGGCCAATAACCCCGCTTCGATCGAGGCAACCAGATCGCTTTTAGACCGGGCCAAAGTTTCCTACAAAATGATCGAAGAAGATTGCTGCGGCTATCCGGCCCAGGTATGGGGTGAACAGGAGCTGGCCCGACAGCTTGCAGCGGAAAACCGCCGCAAATTTGCTGCCGGCGGCGCATCAACCCTTGTTACCAACTGCCCCGAATGCTGGTTAACCTTTACGCAGCGTTACCCGGACCTCGGGCAGGAACTGCCCCTGGAGATCATCGACGGTCCTGCTTACTTCCTGCGCCTAATTCGGGAGGGATATCTTGAACCGAAAAAAAACCCTAACGGTGGGGATCTGGAAATAATCAGTTATCATGACCCCTGCATATGGGCCCGTACGGCTGAAAAAGTCGACGAACCGCGGGAAATACTGCATATGGTCCCCGGCCTTAAGGTCGAAGAACCATTTTCATCCGGTAGCTGCACCCGCTGCTGCGGAGGCGGCAGCATGTTCCAACTCTCTTTCCCCCAAATTGCTTCGGCCATTGCCCGGCGCCGCCTGGAAGAGTTTTCAAAAGAGGCACAGATCGTGACCGCCTGCCCGTTTTGCCGGGAAGGTTTGCTGCAGGAAGGCAGGCAGGTACTCGAACTGGTTGATTTACTGGAACGTTCCTTTAAATGATATAATATATTTAATTATTTTCTGGGATCTGTAAGCCAGTAGCCGGTTTGAACATTAATCTTACTTTAGCTGAAAACGGCATGTTTTTACCGCTAACGCAGCTCTTTGTTTATGATGGCAGTTTTAAAAACGGTTGGCTGGTCATAGTACACCGAATCTTTGACTGTGAACTGTTGCAGTTGATTACAATGAGGGGGAATTATGCTGTGAATGCTGTAGAAACGGCGCGGCTTGGCAAGTACTATGGGAAAAGCCGGGGTATTATTGATGTGAGTATGGCTGTGCGGGACGGCGAAATTTTCGGTTTTATCGGACCGAACGGAGCCGGAAAAACAACAACAATCCGCCTTTTGCTGGGCCTGATCAAGCCGAGCTCCGGAGAGGCCAAAATCTTTGGCCGGCGGGTACCGTTAAGTGGGGGCAAACTATACCGCCGGGTTGGTTATGTTCCTGCAGAGATTAGCTACTATCCGGAGATGACCGGACGCGACCTGCTTGAATACGCCGCCGGTTTCTATGCTGTGAGTAATTTTCAGTGGGTCGAAGAACTGGTGGACAGGCTCCAGCTTGATCCCGACAAAAAGGTCCGCACCTATTCCCACGGTAATCTCAAGAAAGTGGGTATTATCCAGGCTCTTCTTCATAAGCCGCAGCTGCTCATATTGGACGAGCCGGGCAGCGGACTGGATCCGCTGATCAGGCTGGAGATGTTTAAGATTATAGAAGAAATGAACCAGAAAGGTGTGACTATCTTTTTTTCCACCCACGTATTAGAAGAGGTGGAAAGGATCTGCCACCGGGTGGCTATGATCAAAGAAGGCAGCCTGATCCATGTCGGTCCGGTTGATCAACTGCCCGGACGGGATATTCGTTTGATAATTCTCAAGTTCGCGGGCAGGAAACCTTCCACTGTCGCAATGGAAAAGCTGGGTGAGGTTGAAGAACTTCCGTCCAGGCCCGGTTATTACCAGGTGCTCAGCCACCTGCCGGTAAACGAACTGGTGAATTATTTGTCCCGTTTTAATCTCGATTACCTGCGTATCACTGATCCCAGCCTGGAAGAGATTTTCTTTGATCTATACGAACCTTCAACCGGGGGAGGGAATAACCATTATGCTTAACGGAAATATTAGCAGTATGGAAATTAATCTTAACCGGCGAAGTTTATTAATTTGGACGTTTATAGTGGTTGTCGTGATCCTGGTTTACCTCGGTTCTTTTACCTTCATGGAAGAGCCGGAGTTTGTCGAGATGATCGAGGGTTACCCGGATATGCTTACCTCCGGCCTGGGAATGAGCCCGGAGATGTTTGATGATGTTAACCTTTATCATGGCGGGTTGGTCCTGCTCTACGTTTTGCTCCTGGCCAGTATCTATGCCATGATGCTTGCCGGGGGGCTGGTAACCCGGGATGTTGATCTTGGCACGGTGGAATTCCTCTATACCCGCCCCTTTCCCCGTAACGTGATTTTGCTTTCCAAGGTTTTTTCTTTCCTGGTCATGATGACCTTGCTGTGGATTACCGCTTACCTGGCCAGCATTGCGATCGGACTGATGTGGGTTGCTCCCGGGGATTTTGATGTTTATGACCAGTTTATGGCTCACCTGATGGGATATCTGGCCTGCCTGGCAGCCGGTGGGATCGCTTTTGCTGTTTCCCCTTTGCTTAACAGGGTCCAGGGCAGCACTTCACTGGCCATTGGACTTGGGTTTGCTTTTTTTCTTTTAAACAGCCTTGCTTCCATGTACGAGCAGCTGGAATTTCTCAAGTACCTGAGCATCCACTACTATGCCGATTTGACCGGAGCGGCGGGAGGAGAACCTTTTATCACCGGCATAATCGTTATGCCGGTAGTATTCGTTGCCGGTATTGTTATCGGGACTATTTTCCTCAACCGCAAGGAATTTACCGCTTGAGATTTTGCAGCTGTCCGGTAACTTGTATACGGGAAACAGTAGTTTTGCGCCGGATCATAGAAAGATATAACCGCGATAGCGTCAACTGACAGGAAGCATTTTGTTTTATTCGCAGGTAATAAGCCTGCAGTAATTGGCCTATATTAACTGCTTGAGGAAATAACGTGAGGCTGCTCTTGATTGTTTATCAAGGCAAGCCTCACTAATCTATACCACAGGCTCTTGCTCTGTTTTTATTTATTGCCCACTGTTACGGTAGGCGGAAGAGATGAAAACACCCAGCGCTTCCAGTTCCTTGTCCGGGCGGTTGACTGTTTTTGGTTTCAGGGCCTGTTCATAAGGCACGTCATTGATTTCCAGGCCGTTAATGCCGACCATCGTCCCGGATCTGTTTTCTCCGAGAATGATATCGGTGGCTTTGATCCCAAACCTGATTCCGAGGATTATGTCATCAGCCAGCGGGGCCAACCCCCGAAGCGTGAAGCCCAGGTCGGTAGAGCGTACTTCTTCTATTTTTTCCAGGCCCAGCTCGATTTTCAGAACCCGCCGGAGGATCTGGGATATTCCGCCCAGCTTGGGATTGCCGAAAGCGTCAAGCTCGGGAGCTTCTTCCAGCAAAGCGCGGACTACATCACTTTCTTTTCTCGCCCGCACGATTACCGGGTCATAGTAAGAAATGCTGGTTCCTTCTGCCACTACCAGGTTGGCGCAGCTGTGTTTCCGGTAAATACGCTTAACTTCAGCACAGTATTCGGCCAGGTCGACCGGACGTTCCGGAATGGTAATCAGGCACGCTCCGGAAGCGACGCCAATTTCAAGGGCCAGCCACCCGGCTTGCCGGCCCATAACTTCCACCACGGATATCCGGCGGTGGGCCCGGGCAGAATCAGCGGTGCTCCTCGCTGCCTGGGCGCCAAAGTAAATAGCGGTGCGAAAACCGAGCATAACATCGGTTCCTGACACGTCGTTGTCAATACTTTTGGGGGCCATAACAGTCGGAAAACCCATTTTTTCGAAGTTCCCGGCGCAAAGGATTGTATCATTGCCCCCGGTGCCCAGTATACCGTCCACGCCCAGTCGATCAAGGTTATCCAGGATTTTTTGCGGATACCCTTTGGCAATGTTCTCACCGGTGAAAGGGTTAAACCGGGAAGATTCCAGGATCGTGCTCGAGCGGTTTTCCAACCCGATCACATCTTCAGTTTTTAGGGGAAGAAGGTACTGTTCGGGATCATCGGCGGCCAGTCCGGCAAAAGCATTTTTAACGCCTATAAACTCGGCATTGTATTCGCTGTTTCCCCTGCGCACAGCAGAGGCCAGGAATGCATTTATGCCCGGGCAGTCCCCGCCGCCGGTGATCAAGGCTATCTTGGGAGACATCAAGTTACCCTCCATCCTGCTTTTAACCTGCGGACCTTTAACTTGGCCCGATCAGCAAGCAGTTCTTTATTTTATCTTTTTATTTTATCATATATGCGGGATAACCAGGAAGCGCCAACCGCATAATTCAGAACTGACGCATGAAATATTATTTAACCACACTTCCGGCTATAAAATTGAGTTTTCCCCGGGCAAACTAAAAAGTTCCTGTTGCAACCCCCATCATCAATGCTTCAATGCAGCATCAGGCAATTAGCCGACCGGGTGATTTCGCAATCCTAATGAGCATTTCTTTGTCTAATCCTGTGTTAATCATCGCTTCTTTAAAAGCTTTGATAAAACCCCGGAAGCCGACTGTTTTGACATGTTCTGTTAAAGAAACCGAATGAAAAGCCATCTCGTTGAGCATCCGGGCAATATGCATCAAATAATGATAACCACGCATAGCATCGAAGTTATGGGAGAAAATGTTTTCATAATGATAACCCTGCCGTTTTTTCTTTAAAATATTGTTCTTATGCAACCAGCGCTTACGGGCGATCAGGTTGCAGAGTTGATGAACATTGGTCTTTGTGACCGGCTCGCTTGATATCCAGGCATGTCTTTTGCTTTCTGTGATAAAATTGTTGTTTTCATCAACTACCTTCCAGCTTTCTTCACAGATCACCACATGAACGACAAGCCTTTTTTTACGGTTAACAGGACCGTATTCATATTCGAGGTTACAAACCCACCGGAAACTTTGTTTTCGGCCTCGCCATTTTTGCCTCCAGTATTTTGCCTTTTCTTCATCCAGGCCGATCAGGGCGTTTGCTCCCTCCCATAAAGAAGAAAGCGACTTTTCCTTGAGGACAATCATAAACTGCCACTTATGTTTAAAACAAATCGACATGACCGGTCCGTTAGCATATAAACCGTCCAAAAGAAGGGTCAGTTTAAGTTTTGGAAACTGTTTCTTAAGTCTTTCGGCCAGACGATAAAAATCTTTTAATTCGCAGTCCTGCCTCCACTGTGCGGCGTCTTCAACGGCTTCCAACTCCGGGCTGTTCTCCAAAAATTCACTTAACAGCGGCAGGACCATGCCGTTGGAAAGGATTAATACTGCTTCTACGACATAAGCGTAATAGTGATAGTCGCCTTCCTCACTTTTGCGCCTTAAGTATCGCTCATCCCAGCACCGGTCCATAACATACTTCTGAGTTCCGTCTATGGCTACCAGGTAGCGGTTGCCTGGCAGTAAGTTTTTGAATTTCTTGTTCCGGATCAATTGTTTCAGCATACTGAGGTAAGAGGCCTCAATTTGCTCCACTTCCATTTCTTCAACCAGGCGGAAAAGGGTATCCTGGTGCGGCATTTCAGTCAGCCCGGGAAAAAGAACTTTTAGATTTTCTAAAAGCTGCGGGCCGGTGAGGTCCCGGTTACCTCCGCGCCTGGAAGGCAAATGAAAGATAAACATCAAGATCCCGTAAAGCATTGCCACCGTTACTTGGTGCCTGGTTTTCTCCGGGTTCCCGGGATCGGGGATCTTCGATAGTTTCTTTAATAACCCGGGCAGCAGTTGTTTGTATACCGCGAGCTTTTCGGCAGTGGTTTGCTGCCTAAATTCGTTTTCTTCTTCCGCTGTCTCAAATCCACTTTTGCGGTTTGGAAGCGTAAAAGTGGTCGGGTAGCAGGGCCTTTGTTTCTTTCGTCTTGCCTTTTGTTTTCGCTGTTTTTCCCTTCGCTCATAACGGCGACCAATCATTGCTCTTCCCCCCTTAAAAAAGCGCGAAAGTCACCCTGCAGGGGGTAAACATAGATATCTTTGCAGCTAAAAGATCTTTTGTTGTAGCGGTCCATCCGTCCACGGCCCTGGGTTCGGCCCAAATAAATCCAGTTTGCCGCCTGGTAGCA
>SLRT01000004.1 GCA_007130825.1 Syntrophomonadaceae bacterium
ATATTCCCTACGACCTGTGCCCGGAATTGATCAATGAAGACCTTGCCAACCAGTCTCTGTATGAAGTAATGGAAAACAAGTTTGATTTAAAAATTCACCAAAGCCGGCGTTCTATCGAAGCGGTCGGAGCAATCGAGGAAATAGCTTCTCTTTTGGACATAGAAGCCGGCAATCCGCTATTCTTGCTGAAGAGTATCAGTTACCTGGAAAACGGCATGCCGGTAGAATACTATGAGGCAAAACACCGAGGTGACCGGATCGGCTTCGATGTGACAATAATTAACAGCCCATACATAAAACAACAAGACAGCGATGACTTGAGCCTCAAGGGATTTAACCTTTCGTCACGCAAGCACGATTAGCGTCCATAAGTTTTAAAGTGGGGGGGTGAAATTAGAGAACAATCGGTGTTTAAGCGGGGGAAATCTGAGTATCAAAAATTAAGAAAGGAGGCATTAACATGTCTAGAAAGCTCACATTTCTACTTTGCATCGTAGCAGTAATGCTGGCTGGATTACTGGTGGTAGGCTGTGAAGTGGATGATGAGGTAGTAGATCCGGAGGAGCCGGTCGAAGAAGAGCCGGAACCGGAACCGGATGAACCGGAAGAGGATCCATTCTTTGAAGAGCACTATCTTTGGGATGAAGTTACCAACTTCGAAGAAATCGAGGCCTTAAGAGAAGTGGTTGCCGCCGATCCCGTACCTATTACCGTTGAAGTTGAAGAAGAAATTGAGATTGCCTTGATTTTTCCAGCCCTGGACCTTTCAGATTCCTGGGAGCGAGGTTACCGGGCCCTGTTACCGCGGCTGGAAGAGTTGAATATTCCCGCTGAAGTTCACACCATGGGATCTGCCCACGACGACCACGTCACTCAAAGGTCACACCTGGAAACAGTGCTGGCAGAAAAGGATGTCTATGATTACTGTATAGTCGGACCGACAGCCTTAGAAGTTCAGTCAGACATTATCTCAGATCTTATTGCCGACCCTGACATCGAAGTAATTGTCTGGAACGAAAGCACGCCACTGAAGGAGTGGGGTACTACCAGGGAAGAAGGACAGCCACTTTCTTACGTAGCTTTCGATCACTATGACGGTGCCCTGGTCATTAGCGAATACATCCAGGAGAACTATGATTTTGAACACGTAGCCTTCCTCCACGGTATCGTTGGAACTCCTGCCGCCATCCTGCGCGGCTACACCGTAAGAGATATGTTTGAAGACCAAGGGGTTGAAGTTGTCTATGAACACTACGCCGACTGGGACCGCGAAGCAGCATATGAAGCAACCAAGGAAATCCTGGTGGCTTACCCTGAAGTAGATTTCATCCACAGTTCCAGCACCGCCATGACGGCGGGGGCCGCAGCTGCTATTGAAGAAATGGGCATGACCGGAGATGTCATACTCAATGGTTGGGGCGGCGGCACCGAAGAACAGGAACTGCTGCTGGACGGCCAGATGCATTTCACCGTATTACGTAACCAGGACGACTGGGGAGTCGTCCTGGCTGAGATGATCAAGCTAGATCTGGAAGGTCGCCAGGATGAAATACCCCTGGTTTTCACTGGTGAAATGGTCTTAGTCGATCATACCTACGATCGAGAAGCTATCGACGAAATTCTGGACTATGCATTCCGTTACAGCGGCGACCTCGAACATTAAACATTTTTTTTGGGAGGCCCTCAAGCAGGAGGGCCTCCCTTTAAACATTTTGCCCTAATATTTAATGATATGTGAAAACAATATGGAGCATATTTAGGGATTTGCTCCCATATGTCTTACCCCCATATAAGGAGGTATTGTATTGAGTAATCAAAAACCATTGCTTGAAATGAAAAACATTATAAAAGATTTTGGAGGGCTGCGGGCTTTAGATAATGTTGACCTGTCAATTAATCCGGGTGAAGTTCTAGGGCTGGTTGGGGAAAATGCTGCCGGCAAATCAACATTAATAAAGATTTTGACCGGGGTATACTCTAAAACAGGCGGTGATATTATCTGGGAAGGCCAAAAAGTAGAGATCAATAACCGGGCCGACTCACTGAATCTGGGAATTGATGCCATTTACCAAAATCTCGGGTTGGTAGAAACCCTGAACGTTCCCGAGAATCTTTTCCTGGGAAAAGAACTTGATAAAAAAGTGCTGGGAATTTCTGTGCTTGACAACAAAAAGATGGAGCAAGAAAGCAGGCGTTTTATTAAAGAAATTATCGGTCTGGATATAAAAAACTTGAATGATCCGGTCATCAATCTCTCCGGAGGACAGCGCCAGTCTGTGGCTATTGGCCGGGCAATTTACTGGGATGCCAAAATGGTAATTATGGATGAACCCACTGCTTCCCTTGGTGTGGAAGAAGTATTTAAAACCTTTGAAATTATACGCAACTTAAAGAAAAATAATACTGCGGTTATATTTATCTGCCACAACCTGGAACATATATTCGAAGTTGTCGATAAAATCATGGTATTACGAGCAGGAAAAAGGGTGGGTTTCTCGGACGTTAACGAAGCCGACAAGCAGGAAATTGTAAGCCTAATGGTTGGCATGGATGCAAAAACAGCTTCTTAATTACTCTGTAGCCTAATGAGGAGGAAAACACGAATATGGAAGAACAACATCCTGCATCTGAAATAGTTGCAAAAAGGGAAAAGTCACTGGGATATTATGTAGGAGTGATGGGTCCTTTCCTGGCTATAATTATATTTTCAATTATTATGGCCGTCTTGGCTCCCCGCTTTTTCCTGCCCCAAAACATGATCAATATTTTTTATTCCGCTTCTATCTTTATAATCATGGCTGTCGGAATGACCTTCGTGATCACCGGAGCGGGTATTGATCTTTCAGTGGGCTCTCAGCTGGCCCTTTCAGGTGTATTAATGTGCTTTATCTGTAAGTTTACCAATATTCCGCCCATTCTGGCCATTCCGATCGGATTAGCTATAGGAACCCTGTTGGGAACAATAAATGGTTTAATAGTCGTCAAACTAAGGCTCCCCGAGTTCATCGCCACCCTGGCCACTATGATTGGTTACCGGGGTATTGTATTGATCCTGGCCGGAGGCTTCTCGATGACCCGGTTTCCGACCGAGTTTATCTTCATCGGAAGATACCGCTTATTCGATGTCTTTCCCATCGCCATACTCCTCGCGATTCTGGTGGTAGTTGTCGGATATATCATGTACCGGTATTCCAAATATGGCCGATATACTGCCGCTATGGGAGGCGATAAAGAAGCAGCTGTCCTGGCTGGAATCAATGTGGATAAATATAAGATTTTGAATTTCGCCTTGATGGGTTTCCTGGCCGCCCTGGCAAGCCTGATTACCATCGGACGGTTGGATGCTTTCCATGCCACCTATGGAGTTTACATGGAAATTGATGTCATTGCTGCAGTGATCATCGGAGGCACAGCATTATATGGCGGTGTGGGAAAAATATGGGGCTCATTCGCCGGGGCCGTGTTGATGGCCATGGTCACCAACGGGGTAACAATCTTACGTCTGCCTTATTTCTACCAGTACGTGGCCGTAGCAGTAGTAATCATCATTTCTGTTGCCTTGTATACACTGCGGGCCAAGAGAGAATAACAAAAAGGGTGTGACCGGTATGATCTTTAACGGCAAAGTAATTATTATTACCGGGGCCGGTGCAGGAATCGGCCGGGCTGCCGCAGAAGCTTTCTCCAACAAAAAAGCTCGCGTGGTGGTAGCTGATTTGGATCCTATAGGAGGAGAAGATACTGTATCCCTGATCAAGAATAACGGAGGTGAAGCCAGTTATGTCAAGGTGGATGTCAGTGACAGCGAAAGCGTAAGAATCCTTGTGGAGAAAACAAAAAAGCTTTATGGGGGAATAGATATTCTGGTTAATAACGCCGGCCTTCATTACCAGGGTGACGTGGCTCAAACATCGGTAGAAGCTTGGGACAAGGTAATAGCCGTTAACCTGAAAGGAGTATACCTGTGTTGCCATCATGTCGTTCCTGCAATGATTGAAAGAGGAGGTGGAGTAATCGTAAATATCGCCTCAGAAGCAGGAATGGTAGGCATTAAAGGCCAGGCTGCTTACAATGTTTCCAAGGCCGGTGTTATTTCGCTTACTCAGAGCATGGCCGTTGATTTTGCAGAAAAGAATATCAGGGTTAATGCTGTATCGCCCGGCACGACCG
>SLRT01000129.1 GCA_007130825.1 Syntrophomonadaceae bacterium
AGCAAAACTATGTGCGCATGCCCCTTTCAATCAGCATGGAAGGTAGCTTAAGCGGTCTGAACAACTTTTTGCACCGCCTTTATCACGGGGAAAGAGCAGTTCGCGTCGATGCTGTAAATATAACTGCGACCGGAGAAACTCAGGCCAATATCAGTATCAGTATTTCGGCCAACGTCTTTTACCGGCTGGAGGATTTTTAACAGCTGTTGCAGTGATCAAGCACAGTCCGGATAACTTGCAGCTGCGTTAGGCAGCTAAGGAGAATCATTTGTGAATCGAGGCAAGCCAAGGCAAAGCAGTGAAAAAAGAATAGGACATATACTTTTTGAAAACGGCTCGATTACCCGCGAGCAGTTAAAAAAAGCGCTGGATGAAAACGAGGCGGCCAGCAGTAACGGCCAGCGAAAATTACTCGGGCAGACTTTAGTCGATCTCGGGTTTACCTCTGAAGAAAATGTCACCCGCGCTTTGGCCACGCAGGCTGGTGTGGAATATATTTCAATCGAGACCTGGGATGTCGATCGCAGCGCCGTAGCGATGATCGATCCCGATTCGGCCCGGCGCTACCGGGCTTTGCCGATCGGTTTTGAAAACGACCGCCTGGTAGTGGCCATGTCCGACCCCAACGACATCCTGGCCATCGATGACATCCGCCTGATCACCGGTTATGAAATCAAACCGGTTTGTGTGGCCTCAAGCGAGCTGAAAGCTGCCATCGACCAGTATTCACGGGTTACAAACACTATGGAAGCCGAAGAGTACGAAGAAGGTGAAGTCTCTTCTGAAGCCGTTGACGAAGAACCGGTTGTTTCGGTCGGCAAGCCGGCAGTCCAGCTGGCCAACATGATCTTGAACCAGGCCGTTCATGACGGGGCCAGCGATATCCATATCGAACCGCAGGAAAGAAGCATGCGGGTCCGCTTCCGCATCGACGGCGTACTGCACGAAACGATGCAGCCCCCGTACCGCCTTTTCCCACCTTTGGTTTCCAGGATAAAAGTCATGGCCGGCATGGATATCGCCAACCGGCGCATTCCCCAGGACGGGAGAACGACGCTTAAAATCGATCGGAAGGTGATCGATTTCCGGGTCGCCTCCCTGCCGACGGCCCACGGGGAAAAGCTGACCCTGCGCTTGCTCGACCGCAGCGCCCGGCTGATCACCCTGCCCGAACTTGGTTTTCCGGACAGCCAGCTGAAATTGATCCGCAAATTGATCAACACCCCGCACGGCTGCGTTTTGGTCACCGGCCCCACCGGCAGCGGTAAAACCACCACTTTATATGCCGCTTTAACCGAGTTGAATAAAATTGAAAAGCACATCATCACGGTGGAAGATCCGATTGAATACCGCCTGCCCGGGATCAACCAGGTCCAGGTTAACCCCCAGGCCGGCCTCACTTTCGCTACCGGCCTGCGCTCGATCCTGCGCAACGACCCCGATATCATCATGATCGGAGAGATCCGGGACCGTGAAACGGCAAAGATCGCCGTCGAATCAGCCCTGACCGGCCACCTGGTCCTATCCACCCTTCATACCAACGATGCATCCGGGGCCGTTTCCCGCTTAAACGAGATGGGCGTCGAGTCTTACCTGACGGCATCGTCGGTGATCGCCGTTTTAGCCCAGCGGCTGGTCCGGCTCCTGTGCAAACAGTGCCGCCAAGAATACACTGTCAGCCGGGACGAACTTTTATCGAATGTACCCGATTTTCCCCTGGCAAAAGATGAAAAGCAGATCACCCTCTACAAACCGGTGGGCTGTTTACGCTGCAGCAAGACTGGCTATAAAGGGCGAAAGGGCGTTTACGAGCTGTTAATTGTCACCGAACAAATAAAAAAGCTGGCCCTGCAGCACAGTTCTGCGGGAGAAATTGCCGCGGCGGCCGTTTCCGAGGGCATGGTCACCTTGCGCCGGGACGGGCTGTACAAAGTTAGGATGGGCCTCACCTCGCTGGAAGAAACTTTGCGGGTGCTGACTTAAAGAGCAGCTTGCTGCCTATAAATATTTCTTAAAAGCTTTTGTTTTATTAAAAAAAAGAGGGGTATGTATGAGCACAGGAAATTTAGCCAACCAACCGCCGGATCTGGAAACAGCCGTGCAGAATTATTTAAATACGGGCAGCCAGGAGGCGAAAAAAAGCGTAATCAGGGTTGGCAGCGCCCTTGTCGACTATTACGCCGGCATCTACAGTCCTGCCGGCGAACCGGATGAATACTTAAAAAAGGCCGCCCGCGAGGGCTTTCTCCGGGCCTTAAAAAATTTTGATCCTTCGCGCGAGGTCATGTTTTCCACCTATGCCACGCACTGCATCATCGGTGAAATTCGCCAGGAACTGCGAACCAGGAATTTGTTCAAAGTGCCTGATTGGTTAAAACGCCTGCAGGACGAAGTGGTTAAAGCCACCGATGAACTGGCCCGGGAAAACAAAACCATGCCTACTTTACAGGATGTTGCCCAGAAGATCAATATTGCTGAAAAAGGAATCACTGAAACAATGCAGGCCGGTAGTATCCCGGTAAAAGAGATCGATTTATCTTCCCTGAAAAGCCTGCGCCGGGAAACCTTCAAGATGCCGATTGAAGACATGATCGCCATCCGCAAATCAATGGACCGCCTCAGTGACATACAAAAAAAGGTCCTGGCCCTCATCTCGGTTAACCTGCGCGAGCTGAGCATGGCCATGGAAGAAGAAGAACTGGCCCTGACCAAGGAACAGGCCCGCTATCTGCGGATGGCTGATAACAGCGGTGTGGATCCCGGCCGCCTGGATAATTTAAACGGCTATATAATGAACTTTCCGGAAGTATTTAAAGAAGAAGAGCTGTTGCGCTACTTTGAAGTATTAGCCGATGAGTTCGGCTTGCGCCTGCTAGAACACCGCTTTAAAGGTATACAAAAAGACGAAGATGATTATTATTACAGCATCCCCCTGGAAATCGATCTCGAAGGCCGCTACCGGGGGCTGCTGCAGATTTTGGATCACCTGCGCAGCACAGAAAGAGCGGTTCGCGTCGATCGGGTGCGCACAACCCGCGAAGAAAAAGTTCCGGCCCGGATCAGCATTTATATCGCCGTAAGCGCTTTTTTCAAAAAGAGCTATTAAAAAGTGGACGGCAGGGTCTGCACATAAGCAAAATAGTAATTTGACAATTACTACGATTTGGAACATACTATAGTAAAGAATTGTTAAAGGCAAAACCACCGAAAGGTGGGGGCGCAAAGCTAGAGGGGCTACAGTGTTAACGCATCAGGCCAGCCAGCTGCCGGTTCGCAGGGTATAACAGGCTACCCCGCCTACAGCAGCAGGTGGGGTAGCTTTTTAAAAAGTTCCATTTTTGCTCTAAAAGGGCCGGGGTGAGGGAATGCGAAATCCAGGAAATAAATGTAATAAGCAGGAGAGACTAAAAAATGACCGTTATTAAAAAGAAAGAACAGAACAGGGCCCTGGAAAAGGCTGTTCAAAACTACCTGAATAAGAACAGTGATGAAGCCAAGGCTGCGGTGGTTAAATCCGGTGAAGCCATGGTCAATTACTATGCCGGCCTGTATAGTTCCGGGAAGGTGGACGAAGATCTGAAGCAAGCCGGGTATGAAGGCATCTTAAAAGCGCTCAGGCGCTACGACCCGGGCAGGGACGTGATGTTTTCCACTTTTGCCTCTTACTGCATTATCGGTGAAATCCGCCATGAGCTGCGCGGCCGCGGTCCCTTCAAGGTTCCCGAATGGATGAAAGGCCTGCAGGCCAGGATTATTAAGGCCACCGAAGACCTGGCCCAACAAAACGGCTCCATGCCCACCTTAAAAGAAATCGCCCGGCGGGTAAACGTGAACGAAGAAGGGATCGCCGAAACGATGCAGATCGGCTGTGTCTCTTTAGACGAAGTCGACCTGACAAAAGTCAGAAGCCTGCGGTATGAGAGTTTCAAACTGCCGATCGAAGATAAAATCGTGATGCAGATGTCTTTGGAAAAAATGGATAAGCTGCAGCAGCAGGTGATCAAGCTGATCTTTTTCGAAGGCCTGACCCAGGAACAGGTTGCCAAACGCCTGGGCCTCAACCAGCGCAAAGTGTCCCGCCTCCTCCATCGCGGTCTAGATGAAATGCGCTTCCAGATCGGCTAGGGC
>SLRT01000064.1 GCA_007130825.1 Syntrophomonadaceae bacterium
GCCGGGCCGGAAAAATCATTATGGAGCAGCAGGGACGGGCCTTAATTTCTGAAAAAGCAAGAAACAACCTGGTAACAGAAGCCGATCTCGCAGCGCAGGAAACAATTATAAAGATCATTGGGGAACATTTCCCCGCACACAGCATCATAGCCGAGGAACAGGATTTATCGGCACACAGCGGCGCCGCCAACCTGTGGATTATCGACCCCCTGGACGGAACCAACAACTTTGCCCATACAATCCCCCACTTCAACATATCAATTGCCCATGCCCGTTCCGGCCGGGTTGCCTCAGGAGTTGTCTTCGACCCGGTGCGCGGGGAAATGTTTACCGCATTGCGGGGCAAAGGGGCCTTTCTAAACGGAGAGCCGATCAACGTTTCCGAAGCGCGTTCCCTGCAGGAAGCAATTGTCGCCACCGGGTTCTACTATGATCGGGGCCTGATCATGCGCAAAACGCTTAACAGTATTGAAAAGCTTTTCGAGGCTAATATCCACGGTATCCGCCGTTTCGGCAGCGCAGCCCTCGATTTATGCTGGGTAGCCTGCGGCCGCTTCGATGCCTACTACGAATACAAACTTTCAACCTGGGACTTTGCCGCCGGTATGCTTCTAGTTGAAGAAGCAAAAGGCCGCTGCACCGACCACAAAGGCGCCCGGCTAGATTTGAACAGCACTGGGATTGCCGTGTCAAACGGTAAATTCCACGACGAATTTATAAATATAGTCGGCTGGAAAGACAACAGCTAAAAAAAATAGCAGCGCAAGCTCATCAGCAACTTCCTGCAACATTTATTTTCAGGCAGCGGTCAGAGCCAACCGGGCATTTGCCCCGGCCAGCTCTGGACAAATAGCGCGGCCAATACCGGAGCTGGTCCCGGTTACCACAGCGGCTTTATTCTGAAAAATAATTCTTAACAAAATTTACTCCGGCCTTTAATCGGCAGCAGTCACAAACACTCCTGGGAACAATAATCTCAGGGCTGAACCTGAAAGTCTGCGCTGCCCCTGGTGGAATGCTTAGTGTCTATAAGATCAGAGCTTTCATGCATGGCGATTATTAAAGAATATGTTTCACCGCTCATAATCTCCTCCACGGCGTAACCTTCTTCAGCAGGGAAAGTTACAGGGTAAGAAAATTCAATTACTGTTGCACCCTCAGAACGATCCAGGTAAAAATCTTCTACTGCCGCAACCCCGGCTTCAGAATGGCTGTGCCCACTTCCGACATCGTCCCTAAAGGCCGGAGTTTCATTTTCAGCGAGATAGCCAATGATCATGTTGGCCCCATCCATACCACCGCCACTCCGGTTAAAGCCGACAGAAACCCATCCATCAACTTCTGCAACCAGGTGGACATAGATAAATTCTTCGTCGTAGGCCAGGTAAATAACTGCTCCCGCCTCTTCAATCGGATCTGACGGGTATCCGTCGCTGGAACCATCAGCAGTTAGTGGTTGATCAACGTACCCCATAACATTCTCCGGCTCATCGACCGGTTCTTCAGGGGCCTCGGGTTCACACCCAACAGGTAAAGCCAGAAACAATACAAGAAAAACGATAAAAAATATTTTTTTAAACATTACAGATCCCTCCTTTTTGAAAAACTATAAATTCTTCCCCATTAAATGACTTCTTGCCGGGCGCTACTTGATCACCTTCCACTAATCTTCTACCGTCCCAAACAGGGTGTTAAACGATTCAGAAAGAGTCGGATGAGCAAACATCCCGTCACGCAGAGCTGTATAAGGCATACCGCCGAGCATTGCTATCTGAATCGCTGACATCAATTCGCCGCCCTCAACTCCCAGAATAGCTGCGCCGAGTATCTGATTACTTTTAGAATCAATAATGGCTTTCATCATCCCCCGCGTTTCATCTGTTTCTATTGCCCGGGCCACCCAGTCCATGGGTATTTTCGCCACCCGGTAATCATAGCCTTTGTCCTTGGCTTCCTTTTCAGTCATGCCGATACGTCCCAGCTGAGGGTCAATGAACACCACATAAGGTAAAAGCCTGCCAGAGGTATTGGCATTTCCACCCTCAAGAAGATTCTTGAGGAGAACTTTGTGATCCTCATAGGAAACGTGTGTAAAGGCCGGGCCGCCATTGACATCACCTATAGCAAATATACCGGAAACTGAGGTTTCCAACTGGTCATTCACCGGCACGAAACCCTTTTTATCCACAGATATTCCTGTAGCTGCGGGATTCAGGAAAGAGGTATTCGGAACCCGCCCCGTAGCTACGAGCAAATGACTTCCTTCAAGCGTTTGCTCTAACTGACCTGTCTTCAGGGTCAAAAAAACCTTTTCACTCGCTGGGGTTTCAACCCTTTGTGTTTCTGCCCCGAGCAGCACCTCCAGACCTTCTTGCTTAAGAATTTTTGCAACCTCTTCGGCTACATCCCGGTCCTCTATGGGCAGAAGCTGCTCACCTCTTTGCACTATTGTTACCTTACTGCCAAACCGGTGGAACATCTGCCCGAATTCCAGGCCTACATACCCGCCGCCGATAACAAGAAGGTGCTCGGGCAGTTTGTCGATTTCCATAATTGAGGTTGAGTCAAGCGCTCCGGCAGTATCAAGCCCGGGTATAGGAGGTTTAGATGGGCTGGCCCCGGTATCGATTATTATTTTACCGCCTTTAATGAATTCTGTGCCCCCATTTATAAGTTCTACCGCTAACTGCTTCTCTCCGACAAAGCGGGCATTGCCTTCGATCAGAGAAACGCCTGAAGTGGAGACCAAACGTTTCCGGCTTCCATCCCTGAAACTAGCGACGATATCATCTTTGCGTTTGCGCACCTGCGAAAAATCAACAGACCCGGCTTCAGATTTAATACCATAATCCTTTGCCCTGCTGACAAGATGGGCGATTCTTGCTGAAGCAATCATTGTCTTGGTCGGAGTGCAGCCTGTATTAATACACGACCCTCCGACATGTTTACCTTCCACCAGGGCAACCTGCCAGCCGGCATTCGCCAAGGCGAGGGCAAGGGGATTTCCGCCCTGGCCGGAGCCGACAATTACCACATCAAATGCTTCAAATTCACTACTCATTTCTACAAATTGCCTCCTTTAAAGATTTAAAACTATAGGCAATGAGTATTTTTATATAACAATAATACTATCATATTTTCCGACTGGGGGTCAAAAATTTGACTGTAAATACAGGAAATTTGTTCTTTTTACAACCATATCAAACATAAGCAGTTTTTGCCTGCACCAGGCAGCATAACCTGCCTGCTGACACTTTAACAATACCAATTATTTTCAACCCTGAAAACTTTACGAACCTAAAAAGGAGAATAAATAAGAGTAAAGAAAGGTTATGCATAAAAGAAAATTAAAGCGCCGACAGAAATAGTAGAACATTTATGGCTGCCGGCAAAAGGGCTGATAACCACAATTACCGTTATCCACTGAGGCGAAGATTTAAACAAAAGAAAGGGTGGCAAAAAACATGAAAAAAAAGTATGTTGGCTCGACGCAGATATATTTTGGAGAAGGCATTTCCAGGGAAATAGGCAGGTTACTGCGCAGGCATAATGATCCGCAAACTGTCCTCCTGGTGCATAGCTCCGGCAGCTGGCTCCGACCATTGTTGGAGCGGGTGATTGAAAATCTTAAAGAAAATGGATTTTCCAGGATTATTTACTATGCAGGTATCGGTTCCAACCCGCACTGCGCCGAATGCGATGAAGGCATTCGGTTGGCCCGGGAAAGCAAGGCCCGCATTATTGTCACCCTGGGAGCGGGATCTTATATAGATGCGGCCAAGTATATTGCCTCCGAGGCCAATGCTGATTTTTATGCTGCGATTCCGACAACTGCCGGCACTGCCAGCTATATTAATGAATGGTCCGTTTTAACCGATGACGAACAGGGGAAAAAAAGCATCATTACCCGGGCGCCTGATATTGCAATTCTCGATCCGGAGGTGCTGACCAGTCTTTCCCCACAACTGTCCTTATTTAACGCAATGGACTGTTTTTCCCACGGCCTCGAAGCCTATTTTTCCAAATCATGCTCCCCAATTGCCGCCAAAGAAGCCCTGCAGGGATGTAGAATAGTTACCGAAAACCTGGATGGGGTGATACGGAATGGAAATGATGTCGGGCTGAGGGGCAAAATGTTTGCAGCTGACCTTTTAAGCGGCCAGGCCATGATGCGAGCCGGCCTCGGTATTCTGCACTGCATTTCAAACGTTATTTCCGGGTTTTACCCCCACTACCAACATGGATTTTTATGCGGTGTATTGCTCTTTGCAACCGTTGAGTATAACAAAGAGGCTTTACCGTCCAAAAGGCTGAAAAAAATCTTGCCTCTAAGCGAAAAAATTATGGACATCTTTTATCGACATTTTAACGACGATGCGCCAATAGTGATCAATAAGAAAGATTTAATATTAAAAAAGAAAGATCTGCCGGGTATTATTCATCTGGCCGTAAATAATGTAAATGCCGTCACCAATCCCCGCCCGGTTACAGCCGAAATCGTAGAACACATGATCAATAATACATTTCTTGTGGAGTAAACCGGAACTTAAAACAACCGCAGGCGGGACTCCCGGTCACATTTAATATTAGACCCCCATACCCCCATAAAACAGGGGCACCATCTGATGAGTGAAAATGACAATATACATTTTCAGGGTAGAGGAATGCAAACGCACGTTAGTTCACTGACCTTTTTGCCAGTTTAGAACTACTTACCGCTGCGGGCTGCCTGGCCTGCCGGGCAGTTTTTGCGCTGCTCCAGAGCAGGTATGCGGCTAAGACTACTGAGCCGAGGAGATCTATGTACCGGGTTGCGGGGTGGGCGGGGATAATTGCTACTGAAGCTAAAGCAACTATGACGCAGAGATCAACGAAGGTTTTAGCCCGGTAAAGCTGCTTTGAAGCATCTATGATCGAGCTGTACTGTTCCGCATTTAGCCTGGCGTAGCGCCTCCAGAACCAGGTGTTTGTGAAAAACCCGAGCACGGCGATGACCAGGCCCGGGTAAACATTACCCCCGGGCTCAAAAGTGCCGATGCGGCTTAGGGCCAGCGCCAGCATGACAATAGCGGAAATGCCCAGGGCAGCAGAAACAAAAAGGTATGATATTTTTTCCATCCTTACTTTTCTAGCGGGGGCAAGCTCTTTATTGCGGGCAAGGTGGCGAAAAACCCACCACGACACAAAAAGAGCAACCAGCTCAGCCGAGCGGCGGATAAAATCGGCCAACTGTGTTGTTGAGGCGCTCATAATTACGGCAATACCGGTTGCCAGCGGCCCCCACATGCTTAAGAGAAGTGCGACCAGCAAAGTTTTTTCCCTGCTGGCAGATTGTTCTTGGGAAAATGTATTCATCTTACCATCCCAACCAGTAAAAGAGGTAAATCAGGGGCATAATAGAAAAAGCGGCTGAAAGAGGCACCGTTAAAGTATCACTGCCACGCTTAGAAAAAAGCTCTGTAATCCCACACAGCGGAGCCACCAGTAAGGCTATTAACAGGCTTACATACCAGGATTGACCGCCATAAGTAATGAGCGTGAAAAATATAGCCAGGGCAGCGAAAACAGCCATTGCTATTGTCCCCTCGAATGTTTTTCCGAAATCGATAAACTCATGAAAAAACTTGCGGCGGCCAAAAGCTTTGCCGATTAAGGCAGCCGCGGCATCTCCGAAGCCCCAGGCCATAATAGCAACCGCGATAACATAACGCCAGTCAAACCCGAACAAACCCCAGAAAATAGCGATTAACAGGGCAAAAGAAAGCTGAACGTATAAAAGCTGCTTTCTAAGTTCGCCCCCCTTTTTCGTCCTGTCGACAAACGTCCTTCTATACCAGGCGGTTTTTTCCAGTATGAAAAGAAAAGGGTAGCCGATGATGACCAGGGAAAACGCAGCAGCGATGGCTATATACCAGGCACTGAAGATTTCTAAAAGGATAAATACTGACAGGCTGTAGACAACATGCTGGATTTTTCGAACCAGCTCCGTCGGTACAGCCAATTTTGTTTTTAACAAGGTTGGCAGCAGGGCAGCAAACACCAGGTAGTAGGTAATTAATATCCCTGTTCCGATTAGATCACTTAACATCATTTTTCCTCCCCCGGTTCTTATTTGCAGATCTAACCAGGGAGAAATTGTCTGAAACCCGTGCAAACAGGTTAATAAAAAACTTAATTTCTTCTTCAGATACCCCTTGGGCTGCAACAGCATATACTTGATTATATACAAGCTCTATTTCAGGTCTGATCTCTACGGCTTTTCCTGTAAGCAAAATCCGGCTGGCACGCTTGTCGCTGGAATCTTTCGTTCTTTTTACAAAACCCTTTTTTTCCAGCGATTTAAGAGCCCTTGACACAGCAGGCTTGCTGATATCCAGGCTTTCAACGATGTCTTCCTGCCGCACTTCATGCTCCTGGGTAAAAAGGTGCTGTAAAATATTTCCTTCGGAGCTGCTGAGCGCCAATGAACTTAGACCCGCATTGACCATTTGCCGTGATGAACGAATAATATTATTGGCATAGTTCCAAATATCTTTAATATCAATTTCAGACATGCTTACTCCATTCATGGTTAACTTGTAAACTATTATAGCCCATATTTAGTTAACATGCAAACTATTTTTCCCTTGTTATCTATAGCATGTTACATTCTTTGTGGTCATTTCAGTGTAAAGAGCGTTTGAAACCGGACCTGCTGACCGCGCATCAGCCCTATTTAAAGCATGATTACCCCCTGGGGTCAAAGCAGGATTTTGGAAGATACGGGTCTATCACAGCTATATTCAGGCGCATGTGTCTGAAAACGATGTTAAAAAACAATTTATCACAACGGTATTGATGTTGGTTATAATGAGCGTTTTTGCCTCAGCAACCTGTGCCGTCAGCGATGTGAATCGCAGCATTAAATACGACATGGAAGGAAGAATCGAGCTGGAAAAACAATCAGGGCATGAGTACGGGACCGGCGCCAGGATGCGGCAGGCGATTACAGCTGAAGGCAGTATAAGAAAAAAACCTGACATTCTGATGGAGGAAGGTTATATCCGGGTCGATGACCGACAGGATTGGGTAACTGACGAAGAAATACGAAGAAATCTTGCTGTTACCAGCAGCATCAAGCTATCAACTCCGCCAGCTTATGTCTGAAGTTCCGAGGTAATGACGGTGAACCGCCTCTAATTTCATCTTTTCTAATTCACTGTATTTTGGAATCTGGTATTCTTCCTCTTCAGTAATAGCCAGAAGCCGGTCTCCATTAAAAGCAAAAACATATGAATTTTCATTTTCAACCCCCGGACCGGGTGAAACCGACATATCCAATTCCACAATATTACATTCCTCTGACTGATCATCGCTACAGGTGGAATATGTCCAAAGCTGCTATCTTTTAAAAAAATCCCAGAAGCTTTTCTTTGGCGGACTCACGGTATCATCCTGTGCCTCTAAACTGCTACTTTCTTTCTGCAGTTTTCTTAGCTCTTCTTTTAACTTTTCCTTTTCAGCCTCTGACTCAGCTTGTTCCTTTGCCTCCGCATCTTCACGTTCTTTCTTCTGCCTGTTGAGTTCGTTTTCCAATTTATTTTTTTCAGCTTCCAATTCGTCTCTTGCTCTCGCAGCAGCATTTTCGCGTTCTTTCTGAAGCTTTTCTACCTCTTCTTCCAACTTCTTTTTTTCGCTTTCCAAACTTTTAATGCGGTCCTGTAACTCTTTTTTTAGGTTGCGCTCACTATCAGATTTTACATAGTTATGGATACTGCGATAGATGCCAAAAAACACCATAATCAATACACCCACAAGGGTAGAACCCACAATCACTGCAAACAAGGTTAGCTCCACCTGGCCGAAAAGATAGTTAACAGTGACAATTTCATTATTGAGCACAGCCACTACAGCAACAGCAAGGGCTAAAAGAATCATTAATACGATGAATACTGTTCTCATTCTCGTTTCCCACCTTCCGTCGGTTTTGATTTTGATTAAAACTGACAAGTTTGTAAAAGCAAATGTATCAAAGATGCCATCAGTCTGCAAGCATCGCTAAAATACTCTTTATCTTTAATTCAACAACAAAATGAAAAAACCTTTATATTTTCCGTGTCAACCTGGCGGAAGAAAGCTGCATGCTGTATTAAACTGTCGAAAGGGTGAGATTAAATCCTGATCTTGGACATGGTGATCCAGCTTTTGATCACTTATAATTTTTGTCCGGGTGTGCAAAGAGAGCTGGTAAGTGAAACTAATTCTTTAGGGCTAATGATTGCCTCGTTTAAGAGATCTCTTGAATATATTTTTTTTTGCTCCGCGAATCCTAAATGGGAAAGCAACAATAGCTTTTAAAAGCGAATAAATACCCCAGCCGATCAACAGGCCGGCTAAAGCATAGGTTAAGCCTTCCACAGTGGTCGGAACGCCCGGCATAAAATTTTGCCACGTGCCAGCGGCGATCTCCCAATCGACCTCCTGAAAAAAGACCAGCCAACGGTTGTAAATATTTGCATCCTGTAAAGCAAGATAAGATTGTTCCAGGTTTTCTACCCTTTCAACCAAATCCTTGATAATTTCGCCTGTGGACTCAAAAACATCACTATCTGACTCAAGGTGTTCCTTGATGTATTCTTCGAGAGTCAGGTTTAGGCTTGAAGCTGCCTGCACATAGATATCTAGGGATCGCCTTGCCTCATCCAGATGCCCTCCCAGGCGCTGCATGTATTGACCATAAAATTGAGGAAACTGAGAAAGAGTAACGGCACCGAGCACCGTAAAAACACGGTCTACGATACCATCTAGAAATTTAACCGGGTGGCGCAGGGTCTTGAGCATATTTCTACCTCCCTCTTTTTAAACTCGGCAAACTATTGTACTATTGTCTTCTTTTCCCTTGGAGTTTGCAAGTTTTCCCAACAAAAAGCAGGTATCAGCAACACTAACGGCTGCTTAAAAACAGCAGGCCCCTCTCGCGCTTCATAGGCTGGGCCTGCGCTAATAGCAAGAAAAGAGCTGCAAACAAAGGAAGCAGACCGATGATAAATCACGCATAAGCACAGCCTTCCAGAATAGTCTAAGGCTGGTCTAATATAGCCCCGGTGGCCCGCTCAGGTTTGTGAAAGAAAGCTTCCGGCTCACCTTTCGCTTCATCCGCTCCCCAAAAAAGTATCCATGCAAAACATGAAAGGTGCGATAATTATATCACACTCCCCCAAACTGGTGATAAACTGCACACTTGCCTTTACGACCCAAACTGTTCGGTTATCTCCGGAATTACCGTTCGGTTTATAGCGGAATCGTTTTTCGAATGGGAGCGGAATATGCACCCAAACTAAAGCAAATATCTACACCCTCTATTTGCAGCATAATTATTATGCTATTATATGATTAAATTATTGATGTAGATAAATGATGGGGAGACGTGATTATATGCGTACGACCATTAATATTGACGATGAACTGATCAGGGAAGTGGAAGCCCTCTATAAGGCTGAATCGCGCTCTAAATCTATCGAACTTGCCTTAAAGGATGCCATAGAAATGAAGAAGAGGGAAAAACTGAAAGAGCTGGTCGGCAAAATCGAATTTGATGAAGAAGTCATACAGCGTTTCAGGGACGGAGATCGATGAAAAAAATACTAATCGATACTTCAATCTGGATCGAATATTTCAAAGGTAATGAAGCCATAAAAAAGATTATGCACGATCTTGATGCCGGCAGCACTCTTATCACGGGTCCGGTAATGACAGAACTGATCCAGGGGATGAAAAGCGAGAAAGAGAAGGAAAGTTTTGTGATGGCCCTAAAAAGCATTCCCAGGCTTGAAATAACGGAGAAAGAATAGGTTGATGCCGGCATGCTCGGCTCCACCCTGCGTAAAAAGGGCATCGCCGTTCCCCGGCCCGATCTAATTATTTATACAGCTGCTTTTAACAATAACTGTTCAATCTGGACCAGGGATCAGCACTTTCAAACCATAAACGAAGCGGCCGACACCGGTTTGCAATTATTTGAACCCGGGCAGGAGGATTAAACGATCGATATTAAAAAGTATCAATACAGAGCACCCGCTTCTTCAAAAGAAAGCCTCGAAAAATTAGGCTCTGTTATTGAAGAAAACCTGGCCGAGATGAAACTAATTGCCGGCCAGGTAAAAAACGATAAAGATCTGCTAAAAAGTAATGACAAATACAGGCTTTTTCGCCTCGGCTGCCTTTTTTTCGATTTCTACCTCCATGCCGAAGATTGCCTGCTGCATATTGCCAGGACCATCGACAAATGGATCCCCGCCAGCCTGGACTGGCACAGGCGCCTGATCAAATTGATGCAGAGCCCTTTCCCGGAAAAAAGGCCACCTGTATTGTCACCTGAAACAGCGTCTTTACTGAAAGATTACCTTATCCTCTACCTTAATTTCCAACAGCAAAACTCAAATCTATCTCCCGAACGGATCAAAAAAATGGCCGAAAACCTCGACCACCTGCACAACCTGCTGGAAAAGGATTTAACCGCCATCACCAGCCTATTAACCCCGGGGTGGCGTAAAAGTTAAAAGCTCCTGGAAGCAGTTCAACCCGCTTTAATCTTAAGACTTTCTACAGCCTGTAAAGGGCCATTGGGGATCAAGATATCTGGCATAAGAATTCCTTTCCGCCTGTGAAATCATTGTGCTAGCACATGCGGGTGCAGGCAGGCCCTTAAGCCTGAAGCGCTGCGCATTATTGGCAGGATATTTTTATAGCGATCCCGCAAATACTTATGTACACTACGTTTAGCAGGGGTTATTTAAAAATCGAACTTTTTGGCGCCGGTTTGTTCAGGCTAGTATTTTACATTTTTTAGTTCCAACTGGACGTGCCCATCTTAAAATAAGCTTTGTTCAAAAAAGTTGTTTTCCCAATTATTTTATCGTGTTAGTATATATGGTATAAAGTTAACTGTTTTTTAATAGGCCCTGAATGAAAATGAAAGATAGTTTTTAGCTGTTATAAAATCTTATTTCAATTTTACAGGAATGCAGATGTTAGGTAGATCTAGCGAACATTGAAAGGTGTGATCGAAAAAATGAGCAACAATATTTCCAGCGTAACTCCAGATATATCGGAACTTTCAGCTTTATGTGAAGCTAATAGTAAAATTGATCCCACGCTGTATGATAAATATGATGTGAAAAGAGGACTCCGCGATATAAGCGGTAAAGGTGTTTTAGCCGGGTTAACTGAGATTTCTGAAATTAGTTCATCGAAACATGTTAATGGAAAAGAGTTCCCCGGGGAAGGCAAACTTTATTATCGTGGCATTGATGTTGAAGAAATAGTTAATGGGTTAACGAGGGAAAGTCGTTTCGGGTTTGAAGAGGTCGCTTACTTGTTATTGTTTGGTCAGCTGCCTAATGTCCGGGAGCTAAACAGATTTAGCGGTATTCTTGCCGAGTATCGTACGCTTCCCACGGGGTTTGTGCGTGATATTATTATGAAAGCACCGAGCCAGGATATGATGAACACCCTTGCCCGCAGTGTTTTAACGATGTATTCCTATGATGATTATGCGGATAACACATCGTTGCCCAACGCATTGCGCCAGTCATTGCAACTAATAGCGTTATTCCCGATGCTTTCTGTCTACGGCTACCAGGCTTATCGTCATTACCATGATAACAAGAGCCTCTACATTCATTCTCCCAAACCTGAACTATCTACGGCTGAAAATATTTTACGATTGCTTCGTCCGAATAAAAAATATTCTCCGCTTGAAGCAAAGATTCTTGATGTAGCCCTTATTCTGCATGCCGAACATGGTGGCGGTAATAACTCAACTTTTACTACACATGTGGTTACGTCTTCAGGCACAGATGTCTACTCGACCATTGCGGCGGCACTTGGGTCGCTTAAAGGACCAAAACACGGTGGCGCCAATATTAAGGTTGTACAGATGTTTGAGGATATGAAAGCAAACATTAACGACTGGACAGATGAAACAAATGTGGCTGACTATCTTTTAAAGCTGTTAAATAAGGAAGCCTTTGACCGTGAAGGATTAATATACGGTATGGGGCATGCGATCTACTCACTTTCTGATCCCCGCGCGAATGTTTTAAAGAAATTTGTAGAAAACCTTTCTAAAGAGAAAAACCGTATTGAAGAATTCGAACTGTACTCTCTGGTAGAAAGACTGGGCCCGGAAGTTATAGCCAATAAAAGGCGCATTTATAAAGGTGTAAGCGCAAATGTTGACTTTTACAGCGGCTTTGTTTACCATATGCTCGATTTACCTTTGCAATTATATACCCCGCTTTTTGCTATAGCCCGTATCGCCGGCTGGTCGGCCCACCGCATGGAAGAGATGGTCAATACCAACAAGATAATCAGGCCTGCTTACCAGGCTGTTTCACCGCGGCAGGAATATACCCCGCTGGCAAAACGTGTTCCCACTAGTTAAAAACGAAAGCAGGCCTAAAACCGGACTGTGCAGCTCCATCGCTCCGGTTTTGTTACAGAACGTTCTTTACTACTACAAGCTGCTTAAGCCCCTATGCTCCGCAACGGATCCTCTTTCCAAACCAGATGGCAATGTATACATCAGTATAATACATCGCCGTATCACCGGAGTAAATACTGCCCTGGTTAAAACCTGAGCTGATCAAAAAACGGATACCCGTTAAACTGCTTAAAAAGGGCATCCGCAGCGATTCCAATGGTGTGCCTGTAAATTAACGCTCTACTCTACCTGATTTATCTCCCGAAATCAGTTTTTCAACCTCTTGTACCGAAACCCGGTTAAAATCCCCCATTATCGAATGCTTTAAACAGCCGGCAGCTACGGCAAATTCAAGCGCCTGCTGCTTGTTTTCATATCTATTTAGCCCATATATTAACCCGGCTGCAAAGGCATCTCCTCCGCCGACCCTGTCCACTATATCTTTGATTTCATATTTCTTGCTTGAATAAAATTTTTCCCTGTCATTCAGGCATCCGGACCAGCCATTTATATCGGCACTTTTACTTTCTCTTAAGGTTATAGCTATCGCTTTAAGGTTGGGAAAATGTTTAAGGACTTTCTCACTGAGCATTTTATATTTAGCCAGGTCAAGGCTGCCCTGCTCCACTTCTACATCAACTTCAATACCAAGCGATTTCTGGCAGTCTTCCTCGTTCGCAATACCATAATCAACGTATTTTACCAGTTCAGGCATTACCTCGGTTGCCGCTTTTCCATATTTCCAGAGGTTCTTTCTAAAATTAAAGTCACAGGAAATATTCATTTCCTTTTTTCTTGCTTTCTTTACCGCTTCAAAGGAAAGTTCCATTGCCCCTTCGGAAATCGCAGGGGTGATGCCGGTAATATGAAACCATTCTGCATTATTAAAAACTTTATCCCAATCGATATCACCTGGCTTGGCCATGTATATGGCCGAGTAACTCCGATCATAGACTACCAGCGAGGAACGTTGATTCGCACCATTCTCCAGGTAATACAGGCCCATCCTTCCTTCATTGCGCACTATTAAAGAGGTATCGACACCCCATTTCCTTAATTCCTGTTCACAGGCATCCCCGATTATATCCTCCGGTAATGCCGTAGCAAAAGACACATTCAAACCAAAATTTGCCAGGGAAATAGCGACATTCGCTTCGCCTCCACCAAAGGTAGCTTCCAGTAAAGGAGACTGAAAAAGTCTTTCAGCACCCGGTGATTTTAGCCTTAGCATTACTTCGCCAAATGTTACCACCTTATTAATGCTCATTTTTTTATCCTTCCCTTATTCCTGGAAAAGGTGCACTGCCAAATCACCTGTATTACCTTCCAGATATAGCATAATCCTTCCCTGCTTATGCTCCAGTTTAATACGCCAATCAAGTTCATTTCCCTTCCTCTCGATATAATATGCCGCCCTGTCAACATTATTTGTCTTAATGGCTATATTGCCTGCCGTCTCTGCATAACCAGCTGGATTGTCCCTTTTTAAATTAAATCCAAGGGTATCTGAAATTATATCTGCTGCAGGCAATGATCCCTTTTCACCTTCAATGCTGCTTACCCTATCAGAAAGCTCAAACCCCAGCAATATGTCAATTGATTCCTTGACGATCCGGGTAATCTGATCAAAATCTTTATTATTTATATCTGCAGAACTGCACAGCCAGCTTCCCCCTATGGCGTGAATATAGGGTTTACTTGCATAATCTTCAAGATTGTTTAAACTTATCCCACCGGTAGGTATAAATTTAACCATCCTGTATGGATTATAGAGCGCTTCACAGCCTTTAATGCCACCAAAAATATTGCCGGGGAAAAATTTTAGCACTGTTAGGTTAAACTTCAGGGCCTGCTGTATTTCAGTTGGGGTAACAGCGCCGGGGGTTACAACTATTTTTTGATCCTCACACCACTCGATCAGCTCCGGATTCAAGCCGGGCGAAACGATAAATTCTGCGCCGGCATCCACAGCTTCCCTCGCGTTCTCTATTGAAAGGACTGTGCCGGCCCCCAGGAGTATCTGGGGATAAACCTTTTTGACCTTTTTAATTGCTGTTAAAGCCTGGTCGGTGCGCATAGTTATTTCCATAATTTCAAGGCCGCCGTCAATCAGCGCTTTTGCCGCCGGCACAGCCAGTTCTGCATCATCTATAACCACCACCGGAACCAGGCCCGCATTCCCGATCCTTTTTAAAATATTATTCACTGTAATACTCCTCAGTTTTTACTTATTTAATCTCCAGCTATACTGGTAAAACCCCGGCGAAGCTGCCTGTTTACCAGTAAGGCCATTAATACAACGGGAGTAATAACGGCTATTGACCATGCAGAAAGCATGCCCCATCGAACTGCCGTCTCCATGCCCCCCAGGAAACGGGTAAGCCCCACGGTAAGCGTCTGGGCATCTCTTCCGGAAAGGATCAAGGCAAAAAGATATTCGTTCCAGGCAAAAATGAGAGATAGGATGGTAACAGTCGCCAGCCCGGGCAAGGCACATGGCAGGACTATCTGCCAGAAAACCCTAAACTGAGAGGCTCCA
>SLRT01000155.1 GCA_007130825.1 Syntrophomonadaceae bacterium
GGCAGGGTGATGCCGATGATGAACAAGATGCTGTAAGCGGTTATATCCCTTTTATTATGATTTACGCTCCTCTTGATGACGGAATTTATGAGATATTAATGCCGGAAGCGCAGGCACTAATAACTATTTATTATCCACCAACAAATTAGGGACATTATTATTTGTGTAAGGCCTTTTTTGAGTTTGCTGGATAGAAGAAAATGAAGATTATGATATTTAAAAACTTTAGTTAAAGGAGGCTTACAATGGGCAAGGTTCAAAAAGATTATTATAGCAGTAAAACTGTTTCACGGTTTGGAATTAGGATTCTAATAACCTGCCTGCTCGTTTTACTAGCGTTTTCTTTGCTGGGATGTGAACAAATGGAGCAGTATTTTCCGCTGCTAGAACAGATCATAGAGCGGTTCGGTAGTAATAATGGAGAAAGCGGAGAAAGCATCGAAACTCCCGGTGAAACAGGAGACCCTTCAGAGCCGGCCGAAGATGCTGGAAACGATTTAAATGACAATGAAAATGGTGTTCCGCACCAGGGTCCTTTAGTGGTTCCAGACAACTATTCTACAATCCAGGCAGCCATCAACGCTTCCTGGCATGGTGATGTGATCATTGTCAGACCTGGCACTTATGAAGAAAATATTGATTTTAAAGGCCGCAACATAACTTTGCAAAGTACAGATCCGGAAAACCCGGCCATAGCGGCACAAACTATTATCGATGGACAGGGCATCGGACCCGTGGTTAGCTTTGCCGGCGGGCAAAGCAGAGAAACCAGACTTTTAGGTTTTACGATCACCGGCGGTGATGCAGGTACTTCTTCGGGAGGGGGGATACGCATTACCGGTAATGCTGCTCCGCAGATCAAGTTTAACATAATTACTGATAATAATGCATGTTATGGTGCAGGCGCTTTTGTTGATAACAAATCCCAGCCTACTTTTGAAAATAATATTTTTTATGCAAATACCGCAAATCGCAGACGGGGAGCAGGAATCTATGTAGTCGGGCAATCCCGTGTGATCATTAGAAATAGCACCTTCAGGGACCATGAAGGCGCTGATGGGGTAATTCATATCTATGACAATGCTTATGCTGAAATTACCGGTAATACTATAATCAATAACAGCACTGATTTTGGTGTTGGTGGTATAAAAGTTGTACTTGAGTCTACAGCTTTAATTACCGGTAATACTATTACCGGTAATACAGGTGCAGGGGATCACTATGCCGGCGCTATATCGATCCACAGGAACTCACAGGCAGACATAACTAACAATACCATTTCGGATAACAAGGGAAAAAATGTAGGTGCAGTATGTATTTACAGGTATTCTGAAGCAACTATTGAAGGCAATACGATAACAGGTAATGAAGCAGGTTCGGAAGGAGTGAGTTCCGGAGCCGGCGGCGGGATCATGATCACTTACTATACTAATGTCGATATCACCGGCAATACCATAACTAATAATAAAGCATGGCATCATGTTCACAGCGGCGGAGGAATTGCTATTTATGGTTGGGGTCAGGAAAACAATGTAACGATAAGTGATAATGTGCTCAATAACAACCGGGGTTACCGTTGGGGCGGTGGAATTTTTGCATCCGGCACTGAAACAACCGTCTTAATTAAAGATAATAGTATTGAAAACAACAGGGTAGGAGATCACTGGCTTGCTGATGGGGGTGGTATTTATTTAAGAAGCGGTGTAAAGGCGACCATCTATGATAATAAAATATTTAACAACTGGGCTGAACATAAAGCTGGTGGAATTTACGTAGCTCGCGATCCCCTGGTGTTTGGAAGAGATGGCATCCCTTGGAACCGGGCATGCTGCCCTCCAGGCTCTGAAACTAATAATATCTATGAAGGTAATGCACATGGTCATGATAGATGTACCAGCATAGATGTCTATTTCCATGAGAATTATCCATGTTATTAAGGCACAGGCAATTATTATACTAGAGTGTGAAATTAACACTACCTATGCATCATTCGGCATATTGAGTCTTTTTAAACTTGACACTTTTGCAACCGGCCTGATTTGGGTTGATATTTCGAGACCAAGAAAATGAAAACTACCTGTAATTGGCTCTATTTCTACAACAAGAAAACCAAGAAGTTCCCGGACCTTATCGCAGGGAAGCAAGGAAAGAAAAAGCTTTTCTTCATTTTAATAAAGCGCCGTTGATATATAAAGCCAATAACAAGAACATCTTATTTATTTGACTATATATTCAAACTAATGGTATTATAAATAACACTATTAGTTTATTTTTTATTTCTTAATAGGATGTGGGTTATTTGCTTGAGCCGAAGACGCAGTATGCAAAAAGCGGTGATGTATATATAGCGTATCAGGTATCTGGCAATGGGCCAATTGATTTGGTTCTAATTCCGGGGTTCGTTACTCATCTTGAGTTTCATTGGGAAGAACCGATGCTGTCTCATTTGTTCCGACGGCTCGCTTCTTTTTCTCGTTTGATCCGTTTTGACAAGCGTGGCGCGGGGTTGTCAGATCGGGTCAACTCGGGAACAATAGAGGATCGCATGGATGATGTTATAGCTGTTATGAATGCTGTTGGTTCAGAACGGGCTGCATTTATCGGTGTCTCAGAAGGAGGCCCGTTAAGCATTTCGCTTGCTGCAACACATCTCAAACGAACCCTCGCTCTTGTTTTGTGGAACACATTTCCGAGGTACCGATACGCTCCTGACTATCCTCACGGTTTTACTCCCGATGTTATTGATAAGTTCCCCAGGTTAATTAAAACCCAGTGGGGTACAGGCGCCGTTATCTCTTGCTTTGCTGCTCCTGCAGCAGAAGATAAAAGGTTCTTGAAATGGTGGGGTGAGTGTGAGCGCCTGTCAATGAGCCCTGGTGGCGCTCTTTTAGGTTTTAACTGGTTTGCCAATATCGATGTAAGGAAAATACTCCCAGTTATAAATGTTCCTACGCTGGTAATACATTCTGCAGTTGATTCGCTGGTGCCTCCCGCTCATAGCCAATACATGGCAGGGCATATTAAAGGTGCAAAATATGTAGAGGTGCCGGGTGAAGACCATTTTTCATTGGCCTCCTGGGATATGGTTGTAGATGAGATAGAAGAGTTTCTTACCGGGAATCGGCCTGTTCCAGAGGTAAACCGTGTGCTTGCCACAGTGCTTTTCACAGATATTGTCGGTTCGACTGAACTGGCCAACCGGATTGGTGATCGGGAATGGCGTGCTCTTCTTGAATACCACAATTCATTGGTCCGAAAGGAATTGTTGAGATTCCAGGGTAATGAAATAGAGAACTCAGGTGATGGTTTTTATGCGACTTTTAATGGACCAACTCGTGCGGTTTACTGTGCTTGCAGTATTCGAGATAATGCTCGTAAACTCGGACTTAAAATGCGAGCCGGATTGCATACTGGAGAAGTAGAACAGGTAGGGAGCAATGTCGGGGGTATTGCAGTTCATATAGGTGCGCATGTATCTGCTATTGCCCAGGAGGACGAAGTTTTAGTGTCTAGCACTATCAAGGATCTTGTTATCGGTTCCAAACTCCGGTTTAGTGATCGCGGTGATCAACTAATTAAAGGAGTCCCAGAAAAATGGAAGTTATTTGCTGTTGATGTTTAGAAATGATTTGATGACCATAATCTTATCTTAAGACTTCTGCATCTAGCCTTTTTAATATTTGCGGTAACAGTAAAAGCTCGTGTAGTTTAAAACAATTGTTCATTTAGCGCTGTCGGATTCGGCACCCTGATGATGCGCTTTGATGTGCCAATTAATTTCTCGTTCTGTAGTTCATTTAATACCTTGGTTACAGTTTCTCGAGTAACTCCTGCCATCTTAGCTAGTTCGACATGGGTTAGTGACGGTGTAATGAGGATTTCATTTCCCACATTTATACCCTTTTCGTTGGCCAGGTGGATTATTGAGCAGATTACACGTCTGCGCGCATCAAGAAAAGTCAGTTCTTCGATTTGCCGACTGGCCTGACGCAACCGCTCGGATAGAAGTTCAATAACTTTAGAAGACAAGCCGGGCAAAGCTTTTAAAAGTGCATGAAAATTGTCATGGGTTATGATTAAAAAGGTCGTAACTTCTACAGTTTCTGCATTGGCGGAACGGAGTTTATTGCCGTAAAGAGTTACCTCCCCCAGTATTTCCCCTGCACCGAGAATGGCAAGGGTTTTTTCCCGTCCATCATGATGAAATATCGATACTTTTACCTGGCCTGCATAAATAATATAGAGACCATCTGCCTGCTGGCCAGTGACAAACACGGTCGTCCCTTTTGGATATACGCGCTTTCTAACCATTCGTTTTATTAGTTCAAGTTTTTCTGGTTCCAGGTCACTAAATAGTTTTATTTTTTGCAGGTCCATCTATAGTGCCTCCCTCAGGATAGGCAATACAGCTATAAGATTCGGGATCGCTATAAAAATTATATCATGTTTCAAAATTATGCGCCAAATGATGCCGGGGCAAAAGGGCGATAGCGGCAGCATCATCAAGGAGTTGCGCAGCGAGTAACTGTAGCCGTAGACACCAACATCCTCTTTGACATTCTTCTTCCAGCTCTCAAACATGTTGAACAATCCCTGTCCCGGCTAAACTTATACAGCAAAAACCACCTGTTGATAATTTCTGAAATAGTCTACGGGGAGCTGGCTAACGGGCCGGGTTTATGACACCGCCCATATATTTTAATCATTCTATTTAATCCTCTTCTACATTGATGCCCACCATTCTCATCAGGGCCAGGGCATTGGTGCTGGTGGAAACCCCGGGCTTCAATTTATAATCAAAACTTATCTTGTCGTTTTCAATCTGATCATCAAAGTGATAATTTTTTACAAGCCGGGGATTCTCATCTGCCAGTGCTGCCAGCTCCAGGTCGTGGGTGGTCAATATCCCCAGGGCGGGCAGGCTGGACAACATCCGGATGATCACTTTAGTGCCCAGGATCCTGTCTTTGGAGTTGGTTCCCTTAAATATTTCGTCCAGCAGGTAGATTATTGGCTCTCCTGCCCTGGCCGCCTCGATCACCATTTTAATCCTGGTCAGCTCCGCATAATAGGTGGATACCCCCTGGGACAGATCATCAGTTACCTGCATCTTGGAATAGATCGGCAGAAATGCAGCCTTCAGGCCCGCAGCGCAGACGGGAGCCCCGGCGTAAGCCAGCACCAGGTTTAGGCCCACAGTTCTCAACAAAGTGCTCTTGCCGGACATGTTCGAACCGGTAATGATAAGAGTTGTTCCAGGTAAGGGCAGGTCTACATCGTTGCAAACCCTGTGCTCCGGCTTGATCAGGGGATGACCGAGAGAAGAAGCGTGAAAAGAAGGAGAGGCAGCATTAATTTCAGGGTATACCCAGTCGGGATTATCATATGCCAATCCCGCCAGGCCGGCATCAACCTCAAACTCGCCTATAACATTGAGCCAGGCTTCCAGGGAAGACCCGGAAGAGCTTTTCCAGGCAGCCAGTTTTTTCACGGTGAACAGATCCCAAAAGATAAAAATATTGACCGGGAAATAAATAATCGGGTGGTTGTGGCGAAATTGCGTCAGATCCACAATGCCTGCCAAGGTTTTTATTTGGCGGGAGGCTGTCCCGCGGCCACCGGAAAGGCTCTCTTGCAAACGCCGCAGGCGGGTAGATTTAAATTCTGTATTTTCTATACATTTTAATATGGAAGCATACTGTTTCAAACGGTCCGAGGCCATTTGAGTCCGGTCAAATTCACGGTGTATCTTTTTCCCGGTAAAAAAGACTGCTCCGTACTGAATGGCTACAAAAGCCAGGGGCAGTGGCAATGGAAGGTATTGTAGATAATAGAGCAAAAACAGCAAAACGGTTATACCGGGTAAAAGCAACACTAGATCGGGGAAGTTTGTGCCGGCTTGCTGGTCCTTGGCCCAGAATAACAGCTCAACGGGGTTTTCCTTTTTGACCTCAGCTTCCATACCGGTTGCCTGGAAGTGCTGCCGCCAGGGCAGGGCTTTCGACAATTCTTTTACACTTTCCTGCCTTTCTCCGATTGAAGCCGGATCATCCTGCCCCTTGAGCAGGTCAGCCAGGGCTTCTTCTCCGCCGCCGGTAACAGTGGAGTTGATATACTGAAAGAGCGAGCCCTGGCCAAAGATGTTGAGATCTATGCTGTAGGGATGCTCAGGCCGGGCGTGCTCCTGACCTTTTTCTGAAAAGCCAGGCCACTGCCAGGACAGTCTTTGCAGACATTTTTGATTGATATTGACCATGTTTTCCAGGTATGCTGTGGTCTTCATAAGGTGCCGGTGCCTGATAACCAATGCTATAAAACCCAGGACGGGAAACAGGGCATAGAAAGCATACTCCCACCGGCCGGAGTAAATACTAAAACCGACCAGAAAAGCGGCCAGCAAAAAAATTAGCAAACGCAGCTGAGCCAGATTAGCTCCTCTTTTCCTGGCTTCGGCCAGTTTTTGAGAAAAATCCTTCTTTCTTTTTTCATAGACCTCTGCTGTATTTTTTTGCAACGTTTACAACTCCCGCAGCCCAATCGGCAGCCGCACATCTGCCGGTTATCCTTGCCATAAAACCAGGCCTGCTATTTAAGCTTATGTTTTGACTAATGAATTGTATGCCACTTCGGCAGTTTCGTCAAAATACCTGCTTTTTGTGATTTATGTTTATTCCCCTTAATTATAGCTTTTCACTATGCTGTTAAGAAACCTTAATTTTTAAATACCTGCTTTTTTTTATTAAAATAGCTTCTGGTTGATGTGATCTGCTAGAAATGAATGCTTAGCAGTGTGTGAGTTTTGTCACCAGCATGGCGAAGGTAGAAAGTGTTATCTTCAGGCCCAAAACTACAGCACGGATTTAACGCTACCAGTTACAAACTCGCCGCTGAAAAAGCCGGTATCGTTCCTTTAAGCTGCTGCGGCTGCGGAGTCTGCCGGCTTCATGCAGAAAAAATGCCATCGTCTTCAAGGAGGCTCAACAGATTTAGCCCTCAAGTGACCCTCCCCGGGAAAAACCCTCCAGCACAGTTTGACACCCGC
This sequence comes from Syntrophomonadaceae bacterium, assembly GCA_007130825.1. Lineage (GTDB taxonomy): Bacteria > Bacillota > Dethiobacteria > DTU022 > DTU022 > B1SED10-74M. The sequence goes on from SLRT01000155.1 coordinate 7,043, forward strand.
TTCATCTTAAAAAACTTGATCTATTCGGTCTGTAGGGCTATTATATAAAAATAACTATTTTAAAACCTCAAATATGACTACAATAAACGGGGCTGATCAGAAATGGAGCATACATTTGGCTACCGAAAACAATTGGCAGATAAAGGTATGTATGACCCTTCCCGTGAACATGATGCCTGCGGTTTAGGGTTTCTAATTAACATAAACGGCGAGAAAACACACGGTATAATCAGCAGCGGTACCGGCGTCCTTAAAAACCTGCTGCACCGCGGCGCTACCGGGGCGGATGACAAAACCGGTGACGGCGCCGGGCTGCAATTTCAGATACCTCCCCGCTTTTTCAGCAAGGCAGCTGATGAAAATGGATGGAAACTACCTCCGCCCGGCTACTACGGGGTAGGTATGGTTTTTTTGCCCAATGACCAAACCCGAAGAGATGAGTGTTGCAACATAGTGGGCCAATGTATCAAAGAGGCCGGTATGAACCTCATCAGCTGGCGGGATGTTCCCATTGTTCCCGGCAGTATTGGGGAAGTTTCGCGAAAAAAGATGCCTTTTATCCGTCAGTGTATTGTTGACGGCCGCGGAGCAGGCAAAGATGAACTTGAGCGTAAACTATACCTGGCCCGCAGGCATGCTGAAGGTAAAATTTCAGCTTTGCAAAATGGGACAGGTGATTTCTATATTGCCAGCCTGTCATGCCGCACCATAGTTTATAAGGGCCTGCTAATGCCGGAGCAGGTCGAACAGTTTTACCCTGAGCTTACCGATGAGCTGATGGAAAGCGCCTTTGTCATAGTCCACCAACGCTACAGCACCAACACCTTCCCCTCCTGGTCGCTGGCCCAGCCGTTTCGTTATCTCTGCCATAACGGTGAAATTAATACGCTGCGGGGCAACCGCAACTGGATGGCTTCCCGGGAAAGAAATTTTGAATCTGACCTTTTTGGAGCGGAGATCAAAAAGATCCTGCCGGTGTTGGATGAAGGGGTCAGCGACTCGGCCAACCTGGATAATGCCCTTGAACTGATCTATAACGGGGGTAGATCGATTGAACACTCCATGGCCATGCTGATTCCACAGGCCTGGGGCGACAAGTATCCGATTGGCCCTGATCTACGCGGGTTTTTTGAATATCACGCCGGCATAATGGAACCATGGGACGGACCGGCTGCGGTCATCTATACCGACGGCCACCGGGTTGGGGCAATGCTTGATCGCAACGGCCTGCGCCCGGCAAGATATACGGTAACAAAATCGGGCTTCATGGTATTTGCTTCAGAGGCCGGAGTAATAGATCTGGCAGCCGAGGATGTCCGGGAAAAAGGCGCTTTGCGTCCGGGTGAAATGCTGCTGGTTGATCTCGACAAAAAAAGACTGTTGAAAAATACGGAACTGAAAATACGCCTGGCCCGTCGGCGCCCGTACAGGCGCTGGACCCAGGAAAACCAGATTACCATTCACGGTTTCTTTAATGCCATGGCACCTCTGAAAGTCGACGGCAAGGCCCTGCTCGCAAACCAGAAACTTTTTGGCTATACCCGTGAAGATATCAATTTAATCCTTAAACCGATGGCAGTCGACGGGGCAGAACCGGTAGGCTCAATGGGCGCCGACCAGCCGCCGGCTATTCTTTCTGAAAAACCGCAGCTATTATTCTGGTATTTCAAACAGTGTTTCGCCCAGGTAACCAACCCGGCCATAGATCCCCACCGTGAAGAGCTTGTGATGTCGCTGATGACCTTTATCGGTTGTCCGGACAACCTGTTGGGGGAGTCACCAGGGCATGCCCGCCTGATTAAACTAAGCCACCCAATTCTTTCCAATGAGGACCTGGAAAGGCTCTGCAGCCTTGATCAACAAGGATACCGGAGTATGAAACTTAAAATGCAGTTCCAGGCCGGAGGTGACGGATCTGCTCTTGAAGAGGCGCTCAACCGGTTGTGTGCCAGAGCAGAAAAAGCGGTTAAGGCCGGTTACGGACTGATTGTGTTATCAGACCGTAACCTGGATGAAAACATGGCGCCCATACCTTCACTTCTCGCTGTATCTGCAGTCAGCAGGCATCTAACCGACAAACAGCTGAGAACCGGCATCGGTATCCTCGCCGAAAGTGCCGAGGCACGCGAAGTGATGCACATGGCCCTGCTATTAGGCTACGGCGCATCAGCTATTAACCCCTACCTGGCTTTTGAGTCAATTACCCACCTGGCCAGTAAATCACTGCCGGGCAAAAATCTTTCGACGCAAAAAGCGATGGAAAACTACGTCCGGGCCCTGTGCAAGGGAATCCTGAAAGTAATGTCTAAAATCGGTATTTCAACCCTGCGCAGCTACCGCAACGGCCAGGTTTTCGAGGCTGTCGGCCTAAATGATGAACTAATTAATCGCTACTTCGAGGGAACCGGTTCCCGGATCCAGGGGTTGGGCCTGGATGAAATAGCGAAAGAAGTAAACCTGCGCTACGATGAATACCTTAATTTTTATGCTACTTTCGATAAAGCCAGGTTGCTGCCTTCAGGCGGTCAGTACTCCTACCGGGTTGACGGTGAACGACATCTCTGGACACCTGAATCTATCAGCCTGCTGCAGCACGCCGTTCGCTCAAATGACGATCATAAATATCGCCAATATGCGGCCCTGATTAACGGCCAGGGTGAAAAGCAATCGACCCTGCGCGGCTTGCTGCGTTTTAAAAAGACAGCTTCAATTTCTCGTGAACAGGTTGAACCGGTTGCTGAAATTGTAAAACGTTTTGTCACCGGGGCAATGTCGTTTGGTTCAATCAGTCCCGAAGCGCACGAGACCCTGGCTGAAGCAATGAACAGCCTGGAAGGCAAAAGCAACTCCGGCGAAGGGGGAGAAGATCCCGCCAGGTACAGGCCCTCTGAAGAGGGTAAAAACCTCTGCAGCGCTATCAAGCAGGTGGCCAGCGGCCGGTTCGGGGTTACAGCAGAGTACCTGGCCAGTGCAGATGAAATCCAGATTAAAATCGCCCAGGGCGCAAAACCGGGGGAAGGCGGCCAGCTGCCCGGGCATAAAGTCGACAAAATGATCGCCAGGGTCAGGTATTCTACACCCGGCGTGACCCTGATATCACCGCCTCCCCATCATGATATTTACTCGATTGAAGATCTGGCCCAACTTATATATGATTTGCGAAATGCCAACCCGTACAGCCGAATATCAGTTAAACTGGTCTCTGAAGTCGGCATCGGCACGATAGCCGCCGGGGTAGCCAAAGCCCGGGCCGATATGATCCTGATCAGCGGCTGCGACGGCGGAACGGGCGCCGCCCCACTGTCTTCAATCAAGCATACCGGTGTTCCCTGGGAACTGGGCCTTACTGAAACACAGCATACCCTGATCCTTAATGGCCTGCGCAACCGGGTCAGGCTGCAGGTTGACGGCGGGCTGAAAACCGGGCGTGATCTAGCTGTCGCTGCAATGCTGGGAGCGGAAGAATTTGGCTTTGCCACAACTGCCCTGGTAGCCTGTGGCTGTGTTATGATGCGCGATTGCCATTCCAACCGCTGTCCGGTTGGAATAGCCACCCAGGATGATCGGCTGCGCAAGTGCTTTGCGGGAAAGCCCGAACATGTGCGAAACTTTATGCACTTTGTTGCCGAAGAACTGCGCATGATTATGGCCGAACTGGGTATTGCCACTGTTGATAAACTGGTCGGCCGTGCTGACCTGCTGGAACAGGACCGGGAGATCATGTTCTGGAAAGCTAAAAAAGTTGACCTGGAAAAAATATTATATAATCCGGCCGCAGAAGAAAATGAGGTTCGCTGCACAAAACAGCAGCCTCCCCAGCTCGAGGAAGCCCTTGATTATCAGCTTCTGCCCGGGGTTGAAAAAGCAATCGAAAAAGGTGAACCGGCAGTGATCAACTCCGCAGTATATAACCATAACCGGACGGTGGGCACAATTATATCAAACCGTATCGCCCGCAAATATGGAAACACCGGCCTGCCAGAGGATACTATAACCCTTAATTTTAAAGGCTCTGCCGGCCAAAGTTTTGGCGCTTTTGCCGCGAAAGGGTTAACCCTGAACCTTGAAGGTGAAGCCAATGATTATATCGGCAAAGGACTTTCCGGTGGCCGTATAGTGCTTAAACCGTTCGGAGGCTGCGATTACGATCCGTCGGTAAACACGATCGGCGGCAATGTAAATCTTTACGGCGCCACTTCCGGAGAATTTTACGCCAACGGCATGGTTGGCGAACGCTTTGCAATTCGCAATAGCGGGGCAAAAGCTGTCGTTGAAGGTGTCGGCAACCACGGCTGTGAATATATGACCGGAGGCCGGATCGTAATCTTAGGGCCGACAGGAGTTAATTTCGGAGCGGGGATGAGTGGCGGAATCGCCTATATTTATGATACATCTGGCATTCTTGATTCCAACTGCAACCTCGATATGATCGACCTCGAAACTGTCGCTGAGGAAGAAGATATCATTGAACTGCAAACCCTGCTTAAAAAGCACCTGGAATATACAGGTAGCCCTAAGGCTGCATATATTCTTAATAACTGGGAAGAATGCCTGCCATTTTTCATTAAGGTGTTCCCGATGGAATACAGGTTGTCACTGGGCAAAATGAGCTGTGAAGACCAGGCAGTTGAAAGGATTTTACCACAGGTAAACTAAGCACAAGGAGATTCTTTTATGGCTAAAACGACTGACCAGAAAAACAGCAGGCATATTCCGGGCTACCGGGATATAAAAGAACGACTTGGCGATTATTGTGAAGTAGAAAAAACTCTGCCCGAAGATGAAATTATAACACAGGCTTCCCGCTGCCTGACCTGTGGCACACCCTTCTGTCACGGTTACGCCTGCCCCCTGGCCAATATCATTCCCGAAATTAATGAGTATATTGCTATGAGGCAGTGGAAAGAAGCCCTGAAGCTGCTTTTGTCGACCCACCCTTTCCCGGAATTTACGGCTCGTATCTGCCCTGCTTTGTGCGAAGGGTCCTGTGTTCTCGGTATTAATGAAGAAGCTGTGACCATACGGCAGGTAGAAAAAATGATTGTTGAAATGGGGTTTGAAAAAGGCTGGATTAAACCGCGGCCGCCTTATATGCGCCGCTCCGAAAAAATAGCGGTAATCGGCTCAGGCCCATCGGGTCTGGCCGCTGCCGAACGCCTGAATCGAAAAGGTTACCAGGTTACCGTCTTTGAAAAAGAATTAAACCCGGGTGGCCTGCTGACCTACGGTATTCCAAACTTCAAACTGGATAAACAGGTTGTAATGCGCCGGATCAACCTGATGAAGGATGAAGGTGTTTTATTTGAGTGCGGTATTACAGCAGGCAGCGATATTTCTTACAACTATCTTAAGCGGCACTTTTCGGTGGTACTAATAACCGGGGGAACAGAACAGCCACGTGATTTGGATATCAGAGGACGCGAGCTTAATGGCATTCATTTTGCGCTGGATTTATTGAAAGCGCAGAATAAGCGCTTAATCGGTGAACCGCTGGCTGCCGAAAATGATATTACCGCCAGGGATAAAAAAGTGGTTGTAATCGGCGGCGGAGATACAGGCTCTGATTGTATCGGAACAGTTCTGCGCCAGGGAGCAAAGGATGTCTGTCAGATTGAGATCATGCCCCGGCCTCCGGAAACCCGTGGTGATGATAACCCGTGGCCGCTATGGCCCCGGATAGATCGCATTTCAAGCAGCCACCAGGAAGGTGGCACCAGGCGATGGTGTGTCGATACCAAAAGATTTGAAGGCAGCCCGCCGCAGGGAGGTGTTAAGCTGCTGCACTGTTGTGATGTGGAATGGTCTCATAAGGAAGGGAAACTGCTCCCCGTAAGATTAGATGATACAGATTTCACCATTGAAGCCGACCTGGTATTTTTAGCCCTGGGCTTTCTCGGCCCCGGTCCCAACCCTCTTGCTGATACTATCGGACTGGAGCGCGATGAAAAAGGCGGCATTCTTGTCGACAAAAACCACATGACCAGTGTGCCGGGAGTTTTTTCAGCCGGCGATATTGCCCGCGGCCAATCGCTGGTGGTGCGCGCTATCGCGGATGGAGCAGCGGCAGCAGAAGATGTTGACTTGCAGATTAATAAATGATCCGTGACGGGGGGAATAGATTAAAAATGCAGGCGATTTAAACCGGCCTGTCGAATAAAAGTTATATCGAAATGATATGCGCATTCCAGAGAGGGATCGCGGTGAAGGATCAATATGATGAGCCAAACTTTACCGATGTAATACCCGGCAGGATTGAAGACGACAAGAACCGGGTTGAGGCCGAAATCAGGGCGCTTTGTTTTGAACAACCCTTTGCTGTTTTGGCAACCCAGGGCGAAGGACAGCCCTACACTAATTTGATCAGTTTTGCTATCAGTAAAGAGCTCGGACACCTGGTATTTTCCACCCCGGCCCAGTCCAGAAAATTTGACCTGATCAGTAAAAACAAGAAGGCCTCACTTCTGATTGATAACCGCTCCCGACAGCCGAAAAGCATTAACCTGATCAGCGCAGTAACCATTACAGGAACAGCAAGGGCTCTTGAAGATGCACAGGAGAGTGAGCGCTGGTCCGGGCTGCTTATCAAGCGGCACAACTACCTCGAAAAGTTTATCAAGTCACCCTCTTCAACCCTGATCCTGGTTGATATTTTCCGCTTTTTCTATGTGCGGCGGTTTCAGGAGGTCTACCAGTGGTCACCCGAAACCCGTTCATAAACCCTTTCTAATCCCTTTTACAGAGACTTTTAAGCTTTGGTTGACTGAAAACCTGGGTAGAGGCGGCATCAGGACCGTCAAAATAAACTCCCCTATTGTCCCTGTTAATTTTTTAACCTGCATTTAACACCCCAAAATTTCCCAAATCGCTTAATTATGCAACAAGCTAACAAATTAGAAAAAAATTCTCAAAAACAGCGACAATTTCCATATATTACCTTGTACTTTTTCCCCGCCCATTGTATGATAAAGGGGGAGGGAAAAGATGCCCGAAATATATTACAGTGGTCCGGCTGCACTGATTTCAGCACTTTATGATTAGCTAAAAATCTCAACAGACTATCGACGAGATGGTGAGCTGGGACCAGGACCAGTGCCACATGTCACCGGGTAAACGACTCAAGGCAATAATGATTAATATTTTCGGGCGCAAGAGGCCTTTATACCGGATTGATGAGTCTTATGAGTTCATGGACACCGAAAACCTTTTCGGAAAAGGCATCTGTTTAGAAGACCTCACCGCCTACAATCTGGCCCGCGCCCTGGATAAACTTTTTGAGCGGGGTCCACACGCAGTTTTCTCTACCGTTTGCCTGCGGGCCATCTGCCAGGAACAGATTACCTTGAAATACCTGTACAATGATACCACCTCTATATCGGTGCATGGCGACTACGAATATGAAGAAGCCACCGACCCTGATTTTTTAATCACCCATGGTCACAGCAAGGACAGAAGGCCGGATTTGAAGCAGTTCCTCTACGGTTTAAGCGTTACCGAAGACAAAGTTCCGGTGGCAGCCGATGTTAACAGCGGTAATTTAGATGACAAGTCCTGGAACTTCGATTATATTGAAAAACTGGCCCAATCTTTAACGCCGGATATGCTCTCTGAAATTATTTATGTGACAGGTTCAGCCCTGGTAACAGAGCCTAACCTTTTGAAGCTAAAAAGCAATAATTTAAAGTTCATCTCCCGGCTGCCGGGTAACTTTGACCTGGAAAAAGAACTCAAAGCCAAAGCCTGGCAAAAGGATGAGTTTAGGGATCTGGGCACTTTTTCGAACCGGAAAGATGCCGCCTCCTACCGCTACCAGGAGTTTTCCGGTTTTATCAGCGAAGATAAGTAC
>SLRT01000058.1 GCA_007130825.1 Syntrophomonadaceae bacterium
ATTGTCCTGGCCGTGCTGGGCTACGAAATGGCCTTCACGGTCCTGCCTTTTTTTATCGAGGAGCTCGGCGGCAGCGGGACCCAGTTTGGCATCCTGCTGTTCCTGTTTGGCTTCATGCAGCTTGTTTTTGCTCCTGTATGGGGGAAAGTGTCTGATAAATACGGCCGCAAGCCGGTTTTGATCCTGGGCATGGTCGGCCTGGGCAGTTCCATGCTGTTTTTTGGTTTAGCCAGTGCAATCTGGATGCTGTACCTGGCCCAGGTGGCTTCAGGGATCCTTTCGAGCGCTATGCCCCCGGTGGCCATGGCTTATATCAGCGACAGCAGCAGTGAGGAGACCAGGAGCAAAGCCATGGGCAGGATCGGCGCGGCCGGCGGTTTGGGAATCATTGTCGGGCCCGGCTTTGCCGGGATGCTGGCAGGGATATCTTTAACCCTGCCTTTCTTTGTTGCCGCCGGAATGTGTTTGCTGACCTGTTTAACGATCCTGGCCTGTTTACCTGAGTCTTTACCTCCCCGGGAACGTATAACAGTGGTCGAAAAAATCAACCTGATGGAAATACGGGGGATGTGGCAGGCTTTGTCAACACCGGTCGCCCTTGCCCTGGTTGTTGCCTTTGCCATCAATTTCGGCAAGTCAAATTTTACCGGGGCTTACGCTCTTTTTGCTGCGGGCAAATTTGGATTTGGTGCTGAAGAAGTGGGCGCCGTGCTGATGGTAACCGGCCTGGTCTATGTGTTGGCCCAGGGCCTGCTGGTCGGCCCCCTGACCAAAAAGCTAAGTGAGGGTGGGGTCATACAAATATCATTAATTGGCAGTGCTCTTGGGTTTTTACTGATGCTCCTGGCTTTTGATTATATAACCATGCTGCTTACGGTCGGCCTTTTCAACTTGTTTAATGCCGTTTTAAAGCCGGCCACCATGGGCCTGATTTCAAAGAAAACCGCCTCCGGCCAGGGTGCTGTGATGGGTATAGCAGAGTCCTATATGGGTTTGGGCCGGGCACTGGGTCCGTTATTGGCCGGGACCATGGTGGATATAAACATAAATCTTCCTTACCTGGGTGGAGCCCTGTTTTTTGTGATCATGTTTGTGATCAGCCTGAAACAGAAAAACCAGCTGGCGGCTGCCCCAATTTCCTACCAGAGTGTTGAACAGCAAAGCCGCCGGGCGGGCGCTAATATTTAGCTTTGACTCAGGGATAAAGAAGAGGCACCGGTTATAAACATGTTTTGCAGCACGGCTGAGCAGTAACTGCAGCACAAGTAAATAGTGAAGCAGCGTATTAGAAGCACATGTAATATTGGAGAAGGAGAGTTTTTTAAGTGGAGCCATTTAATAGGCAGTATGAAAGGCAAATGGAGAATGAGCCGGTTTTGCTGGTTGAAATGCGGGTCAAAGGATACCTGAAAGAATGGTTCGGTGATTACTTTGGAGGGTTGCAGCTGAAATTTAACGAAGACGGCAGCTGCACTCTGACCGGCAAGCTGCAGGATTCAGCCGCCTTTTACGGGCTGATTCTAACCCTGCGGGATTCCGGGGTGGAACTGTTGTCCCTCGAGGCGAAAAAGCGCGCTTAAAAAGTGAGGAGTCTTGGAAGAGAAACCGGCTTTCCGGGCGATATGTTATAGTGGTTTTAGCATTGTGGGGCCGGCGGCCAACTTTTATGTATTATTGTTCCTTAGAAGTAAAACCAGGTAAGGCCAAATTGGAGTTGAGGAGGGCTAAAATGGAAGCCGTTAAATCAAAGCAGGTTGAAATCCTGGAACTGCTGCGGAACCCGGACACAGGGAACGCTCTTGTTCCTGAAAATAGGGCTCTGGTTGATCGGGAAGTTGGGGAATGTTTTTCGATCAGGCAAGGGATACCGGTAATTTTGCGCAAGGATGATGTCTTCGGGTGGAACCGGAAATCGCAGCGAGGTTACGACCTGGGCAGTTCTCTTTACGACCTGTTATACCGCTTCAACTTGATGAACCTGAACAAATGGCTGGCTGAAATAGCCGAGATAATGGAGGCTAAATCAGGCGATTATATCCTCGAAACATCGGTAGGAACGGGCCAGCAGCTGCTGAACTTAAAAAACCACGGGGTAGAAGGTCACTTTTTTGGCAACGATATCTCTTTCGGCATGCTCAAAAAATGCCTTAAAAACCTTGAAACATGGGACGTTGATGCCGGCCTGGTGCAGGGCAATGCCGAGGCTCTGCCATTTGGCAGTGAACTCTTTGATGTTGTGTTCCACGTGGGAGGTTTTAACTTTTTCAATGACAAGGAAAAAGCGATCCTGGAAATGATCCGTGTGGGCAAGCCCGGGGCTAAGATATACCTGGTCGATGAGTCGATCGAATTTGCCAAACCTCCTCGATGGCTCGCCTGGCTTTTACCGAAGCCTAACCCGGAAGTTTATGCGCCACCACTTATACATATCCCAGGTGAAATGCTTGATATAGCTGAATACGAACTCTTGGAGCGTAAATTCTGGATGGTAGCCTTTCAAAAGCCTTTAGCCTAACACAGCTGCCAATACAGGTTTTTACATCTCCCAAGCCTGTCGCAGGAGACATTGCCCCTCTCCCTGTGTTTTACTTATATTGTAGATACGGTATCCAGGGCATTAACCGGCAGGGTTAAAAAAGTTCCATCACCCTAAAAAAGGATATTTGCCTTGTAATAATGAATTAAATAATACAGCCATGGTAATTGATCAACTAAGCGCTGGAGGTGTAAAATTTGAGCTACCTCTACTTTCCGGGATGCACCTTAAAGGATAAAGCAGCTTCCGTAATGGAAAAAACAGCCTTACAGGCAGCTGCTGAACTGGGGCTGCCCTTGGAAGAGATTGACCAATGGCAGTGCTGCGGCGCGGTTTACCCCCTCACAGATGATGAGCTTATCACCCTGGTTTCGCCGTCCAGGACACTGTTTGCGGCTAAAGATAGGCCGGTGGTGACATTGTGTTCCGCCTGCCATCACGTGCTCAAGCGCACCAGGGAAAGGCTTGCCGCAGATAAAGATGCCAGGGATAAAATAAGCAGCTTTCTGGAGGAGGAATATCCCGGTGAAACACCGGTCCTGCACTACCTTGAACTATTGCGGGATGAACTGGGTTGGGATGCGCTAAAAGAAAAGGTTAAACTGCCCCTGGAAGGACGCCGGCTGGCGGCTTATTACGGATGCATGCTGCTGCGTCCGGCCGAAGAAATGGCCTTTGATGACCCGGAAAGACCTCGTATCATGGAAGATTACTTGCAAGCTTTAGGCGCGGAAGTGATCACCTTTCCCTTTCGGAACAAGTGCTGCGGGGCATACCTGGCGGTAACAGAGAAGCAGGTTATGGAAGATACCTCAAACAATATAGTTAATATGGCGTTGGAGTATGGAGCAGAAGAGTTGACCACAGCATGCCCCCTTTGCCGCTACAACCTGGAGCAAACCCCCGCCGTTAAAGAAGGGAAAATAAAAATATCCTACTTCAGCGAGCCTCTGGCAGAGGCATTAAACCTGGAAGCGCAGGAGGCTTTACGCTAATGCAAAAACAAGACAATGCAGCAAACAAGCTTCACAGCGAAATCATGGAAAGAAGCGGTCAGGATTTTTATAACTGCATCCAGTGCGGGAAATGCACCGCCGGGTGCCCTGTTGTATCTGCCATGGATCTGCTCCCCCGCGAGGTATTGCTCTACCTGCAGATGGGGCAAGAAGAGAAACTTTTAAACAGTAAAACCCCCTGGATCTGCGCCTCCTGTTTTACCTGTGGAGCCAGGTGTATCAAGGACCTCGATCTTTGCCGGATCATGGAAGCGATCCGGGTAAAAATACTGCGGCCACGCGGAGCTGAGTGTTTGAGCCCCGGAGAGATACCCAGGGAGCTGCTCGAAAAGCTGCCGCAGCAGGCCCTGGTAAGCGGCTTTCGCAAGCGCACGCGCTGATCAACCAGACCGGTGCTATGGAAACACTGGGAAAACACGATCGGCAGGTTGTAATTATCTTTAGCCCACCATGCTCATTTTTACTTTTCCGGCCTGGTTCAAAAAATACAGGACGGTGGATGCGCGCCTTCATTACACTGTGGTTACCTTAAGCAGCCTGGCTACCGATCCGGGGGCCAGGGAGAACCCGGAAGCAATCAAAGAGATCTTAAATTTCGAGAGTGGTTTTGCCTCTAAAGCCAACGGCAATGTTTTTCCTTTGCTGGCCTTCCATGACCGTTTGATTCGCTATGAGCGGCAGAAAACTTCATACGGTGATGTGGCGGTTAAAGAAATAGGCAAAGGCCACACCACCGGGGCCCTGGCTTATAGAAACTTGCGGGATCATGTTTTGAAGCATTTGAATTAACTCAGGCGTTAGAGAGGATTCTGCTTTTCTGTTGGTTAGATATTAGATAGGAAATTTAGATAGTGGCCTGTTATGTTATAATGCATCAATGTTATAACCTCATGGAGGCACTGTAATGAGCGCAGCGGGGAAAAAAACAACCATTTACCTCGATCCTGCCCTGCACAGGGCTGTGAAGCTAAAAGCAGTTGAAACCTCCAGATCTGTTTCAGCCTTGATTAACGTTGCGGTCTAAGAGACGGTACTTGAAGATGCCCAAGCATTTGAATAAAGAGTCCATGCGAACTTGATCAGCTACGATGACATGATCAAGAAGCCAAAACAAGATGGCTGGTTACAGGATATTCTTCGTAATTTTATTATGCAATATATGACAATATGGTAACTACCGATTAAGCAGAGCAAGGAGGTTAACTAACATGAAGCCAAAGATATTAAGTATATGCGGCAGTCCGCGAAAAGACGGCAATACGGCGGTTTTGCTTCGTGAAGCGTTAAAGGGCGCCGGTGATGCCGGTGCGGAAACAGAAGAAATATTTTTGCTCGACTACAATATCGGTTTTTGTGACGGCTGTGAAAAATGCTATGCGAATGACGGCAGGGAAATTGGAGAGTGTTCGCTTAAGGATGATATGACCAACTCCCTGGTGGATAGGATATATCACTGTGACGGCCTGATCCTGGGGACACCCAGTTACTGGTCCAATGTGTCCGCTTTAATGAAGAATTTCATTGACCGCATGATTGTGTTTACTTACGACCGGGGAGACGGCGGGCCGGCCCCGCGGCTCCAATCGGGCAGGAAGGCCATGTTATACGTGGTTGGGGCGGTATCGTACCGGGTAAGTTCTTTTGGCGGAGTGCATTACCTTCCTTTTCAGGCCATGAATTGTATCTGCGCCTTTGCCAATATCGAAGTGGTTGATTTTTTAACAGCAGCAGGCGTCGATCAACCGGGGGACATCAAGCAGCAGCCAGAGCTTCTTGGACAGGCTTATGCCCAGGGCAAGGATTTTGCTGCCATGTTTGCTTGATTTCGAAGCAAGAGATTATTAAGGGTGCTGATAATTTCGGGACACAATGATAATTATTATACTGTATGTACTGTTAATACAATCGAAGTTGATGTTAATCTGAAGAGGCTTGCTCGTGTTTCCAAGGTCTTTTTCGCCTCCCAATTTTGCGGGGCTGCACATTGTGTAAAGTGGTGAGGTCTTTCTGAGCAACAACCCTGGCCAAAGCAATAATTTTCAATGTGTCCCGAAATTTAACCGCAAAAATTCAACAAGCACTTCCAGAGTAGAGTCCAGTGGTTTTTCTAGGCAGAGACAATAACGAGGCAGATAGTGGACCTTTACGGATACCAGGATGCCGTCTAACTCATCTGGTCTGCTGGGAAAGGTTAAATAAGAAACATTCACATGGTTCTAATTATGACTATTATGATAATTAATTAAAGCTATTGCTTCTTTTGGGTGCATAACATTAATAGTTGAGGTAATTTTTGAAGTATGGAAATCGAGTTCTCCACTTACAAAGATATCAGGCTTAACTTCTATAGCTGCTGCTAATACAACGGCATTTTTTTGATCTCTTATAATTAACTCAGCCTCGTTAACCTTTTCTTTTAATGGCATAGCTGCAATTTCCACTTGAACAAGATTTATAATATGGTCAAGCAATCTTTCTTTTCCTGGAAATTTTCTTGTCAGAACTGCCTTAGTTTCTAATACAACATATTCACTTAAAACCAGTGTTGCATTGTGATTATATATTACATTAAGCAATTCCCTTTCGTTACCTGCGAAAGCTAAACCAGAAACTATGATATTGGTATCAAGCATTATTCTCATTTTTTATAGATCTCTTTCACCAGTTTTTCCCTTGCCATTTCAATTTCCCGGCAGAGCTCTTCTTCAGTGTAGCCTTTAGCTTTTGCCTCTTCTTCAATATCTTTGAAAAGGAGATCAAGATGCGAGACAGGCTCAATCACAATTCTATTATTTTCTATGTATATCTTTAGTTTTGTGTTCGCCTTGATCCCCAGTTCTCTGCGTACTTCTTTGGGAATAGTAATTTGTCCCCTTACCGTAGGATTGACATGCTTTACATTTACCATAGCAGTGCTCCTTTTATTAACTTTAAACCCATTATATCAAGGATATTATTTCATACAATAAGAAAATAGCAGGCTGGCGGAAACCCCGAATGTTGGCAGGCTAAGAATTGGAAGTAGCAAGATCTTAACATGCTGTCCTAAAAATGGTGGTGGTCAGAATAAGAAATATAAGAGCCATAGGCTTTATTGTTTCATACAGAAATGAGATAATACTGCCATGGATAGTTACCACTGGTATTTGCAACTGAAAAAACCGCGCTGGGCGCCGCCGGCTTCGCTGTTCGGGCCGGTTTGGTCTGTGCTCTACTTGATTATTTTTGTTTCTTTTGGCTTTGTGTTTTTCAATGCGGCCACATCTACAATACCCTGGGTGGTGGCAGTACCGTTTGCCTTGAACCTTGTTCTTAATTTTTCCTTTACCTATTTTCAATTCGGACTCAAAAACAACCGGCTGGCCTCGGTTGATATTCTTTTAGTTCTCATAACCCTGATTTGGGCCCTAATTGCTATTTGGCCTTATTTGAGCTGGGTAAGCTTTATTAACCTGCCATACCTGGCCTGGGTTTTATTTGCCACAGCCTTGCAGCTCACGATTACATACTTGAACCGGCCGCATAGTCCAGTGTGATATTTAGATAAACTTTATGCGGTGGACCATGGCAGAATCATCCATCAACCTGGACAGCGATAAACAGGTTGAGCTTGACTGGCCCAATTTAAAAGGTTATCGAGACCCTGCATGGTTATCTTAAAAAAACACTTCACCAGTAATTGCCTTCGGGGTCCGGTTCAGGAAGCTCGCCTTTTTGCTCTACCACCAGCGGGCTATGCCGAAGAGGTTCAGTGGTGTTAATTTTGAGCAGCGTTACATCAAAGAGAATTCGGTCGCTGCAATCGAAAAGATAGGTCATTGACTGTCCGGGGTAAAAGCCGCAAAAGCCGATCCCGTCATCCTCGACAATGAAGTCTTCATCCTTAAATTTACTGCAGTAGATGCCGTATCCACCCCTTCGCCGCTTCAATTCCCCGACATCAAGGTGAAAAGCATATAGGTGCTCTTTGTCAAGCTCAAAGGCGTCTTCGACGGCCAGGTGCAGATCGTAAAGGCTGTGGTATGGGCCAGTTTGATGGTGTTCCATAGTTTTTTCTCAATGCCACCTTGAAGTAGCAAGTTCGAAGTAGTAAGTTCCCGGAGATTTCCTCACCGAAAGTGGCAGTTTCTGCCGGAGCCGGAGCTTTTGCAATCCTGTTCTGTTCGGCGAAAATACATTTTGACAGACATTTAGTGTAGAAAATGAAAGGCAAAACGGTGCGCGTGGCGAATTTTTATGTATAGTCGTTGAGGCGCCGCGATCAGGCGCAGTGGGGTAAAGGATACAAAAAGCGACTGCGCTTCAGCAAAAGCGGTAGATCCAACCATCGAGGAAACTATGCTGCTAATTATGTTAAAATAGTATAGAAAAATAATTATTTCAAGCCCTGCCATTATTATGTGCCAGTATGTTCAAGGATGTTTATAAGGTGGTGCTGTCAAATGAAACTGCCGGCAAAATTGGCTGTATATTTTTGGGATGTTTCTCTGGATCAATTAGATCTGGACAAGCACAGAAAATTTATCATTACCCGTATCTTGAATGAGGGGGATCATCAAGCGGTATCCTGGCTTTTAGACACTTATGACAAAGAAGATATAAAACAAACTGTAATATCAGCAAGAAACCTTTCAGTTAAAACCGCAAGATGCTGGCAGAACTATTTTAGTTTGAAGGAGGAGGAACTTTGCTGCACTGGTTTACTCTTGGAGAGGAACGAAAAGCTTTATTAAAGTTAATCGTTGACCAGATGCCACTTCAGGGCAGTTATCTGGCTGGAGGTACTGGTTTGGCTCTGATAATTGGACACCGTGAGTCAGTTGACTTCGATTGGTTCTCTCCTTTTGAATTTGATCCGGAATATTTAGCCCGCCAGCTGTCACACCTTAAGCCATTTAAAATCAATGAGGCAGCTAGAGGCACTTTACATGGGATTATAGATAATGTAAGGATTACCTGGCTTTATTACCCCAACCCTGTTCTCGATAGCTTTATAACAAGCTCTTCTATACCAGGTCTAAAGTTGGCTTCACTTAAAGATATTGGCACGATGAAGTTAACAGCCCTGAGTCATCGTGGTTCGGCCAAAGATTTTATAGATCTCTACAAGCTTCGCGAACATGGGCTAGATCTGGAAATGCTGCTCAAACTGATGCCTTATAAATTCCCGGGAACAAGTCTTAATTACTATCACATCGTTAAAAGCCTTTCTTATTTCGATGATGCTGAAGCAGAGCCGATGCCAAGAATGCACGTTGATCTCAATTGGTCTGATTTAAAGGATTTCTTTCTTCAAGAACAGGTCAGGTTACTTGAAAAAAAAGAACAGTTCAATTTTCGCCCATAAAATGCTGGGCTGTCGTTTGATCTTTGATTAAGTAGGCTGGAAAAGTAAATCAAGGTAGACTTGAATGTAAAACCAGTGCATAGCATATGGCTTTCAAATGTTTTAAACAATTTTTTTATACCTTCATTATTTCATAGTGAAATGAGATAATACTGCTATGGATAGTTACAGCTGGTATTTGCAACTGAAAAAACCGCGCTGGGCACCGCCGGCTTCACTGTTCGGGCCGGATTGGTCGGTGCTCTACTTGATTATTTTTGTTTCTTTTGGCTTTGTGCTTTTCAATGCGGCTACATCAACAATTCCCTGG
This sequence comes from Syntrophomonadaceae bacterium, assembly GCA_007130825.1. Lineage (GTDB taxonomy): Bacteria > Bacillota > Dethiobacteria > DTU022 > DTU022 > B1SED10-74M. The sequence continues at coordinate 9,210 of SLRT01000058.1, forward strand.
GTGGTGGCAGTGCCTTTTGCCTTGAACCTTGTTCTTAATTTTTCCTTATTTTATCATAGTAATCATATAGCCCTAGGCCGGGAAACTGCTAACCGGTTCTGCACTGGGATGAGACAAGCTATGCCTTATGCCCCTGGCAACCATTGCTGAATTTTACTACACCTTTAATTAATAATATTATGATGTATAATTTGCATGAAGAAGGTGATGTATATGCGAACGACCTTAAACCTGTCCGGGCAGCTGGTTAAAGAAGTAGAAAGCCTGTACGGTACAGGCAACCGTTCCAAAGCTTAAGAAAAAGCGCTTGAAGAAGCGGTTCGTCAACAAAAATTAAAAGCTTTTATGGATCTAAAAGGGCGTGTATCGATTAGATGAAGAAGCCATAAATAATATCCGGGATACGGAGTTAAGCGAATAATGAAAATAATTGTTGATACATCTGTCTGGATCGAATACTTAAAAAAACTCGCCTTTAAAGTAAGTTTTACTGCAAAAGCTGCACTTTCCTTCAGATGTGGCTTTAGTTACATAGGATTTACCGGGTGCCGGGTATTCCAATCGATCTGGTTTGACCCTGAGAAGTAATCTCTTGAAAGCAGTGCTTGGCCGCGTATCAAGGACAATCTGGATAAGCTGAATAAGAAAAACCGGGGGAAAGATTGCAGGTAAATTTGCCCCTGCTTGTGGCCGCCCGTGAGCAGCAATAATAACATCTGTTTAATGTGTTGCAATGAAACTTATCACACAGTCTGACGTCTTCTTGACTTTTTTGGTAATTTAGAGGTTTTTTTAAGCGCTTTGCAGCATTTCTATCTCTTTGAGGGTGAGTGGTCATATTTTTCTTCTAGAATTGATAAGAAGATTTCTACCAGTTCCGGATCGAACTGGGTACCAGCACACCTTTTAAACTCTGCTACTATTTCTTCTCGATCCATGGGCCTTTTATAAGGCCTGCCGTGGGACATCACGTCGTAGGAATCAGCAATAGCAGTTATTCTCGCCAGCAGGGGTATTTCTTTCCCTTTACGTCCATAGGGGTACCCTTTACCGTCCCAGCGTTCGTGGTGCCTGAGTATGTCTTCAGCCACGTGGGCAAAATCTTCGGTGGCTCGCGCAATTCTCCATCCCATCTCCGGATGTTTTTTTATTAACTCCCATTCTTTATCAGAAAGCGGACCTGGTTTGGTCAATATTTCTTCTGAGATGTTAATTTTGCCTATATCGTGCAGCAGAATCAATTCTTTTAACCTGTTTAACTCTGATTCAGAAATTCTTACTTTCTTGCTAATTTTTTGGGCCACATCCTGCATGCCTGAGTAATGAGCTTCTGTCTCAAAACTTTTTGCTTCTAAATTTTTGAGCATTGTATTTAGCACAGTACTTCTTATCTGCTTAATTTCTGTAAGCTTTTGTTTATACATATTTTCTTCAGCATCTTTTAATATTTCTGCCAGGTCCATATTTGCCTTATTCTTAACTGCAGTGCCTAAAGCCAGGGAAAGGGGTATATCTTTAACATAAGTTTCTTTGCACTTCTTATTTATTCTTTTGCATATATTGTTTGCATCTTCTTCTTTAGTTTGTGGCAGAAAGATGACAAATTCATCCCCTCCCCAGCGAGCAATAATATCTTCACTGCGGCAGGAGCTTCTTAAAATTTCTGCGGTGTGTTTTAACATTTTGTCTCCAAGTTCATGACCGAAAGTATCATTAACCAGCTTGAGATTGTTTAAGTCAGCCATGACGAGAATGATAGGCAGCTGCCTTTCGGTATCCAGTCTTTTCATTTCATTTTCCAGGTAGACCCGGTTATAAAGCCCTGTTAGGTTGTCATGAAAACTCAAATATTGAATTTTTTCTTCTGCATCTTTGCGCTCGGCAACATCACGGGTTGATCCTTGAAAACCAATTACATTTCCATTTTGATCACGGACAGTTGAAACATGCATTGAAACCCATATGACAGATCCATCTACACGGAAATGTTTTACTTCGATCATACTTGATTTATTAGTATTGCTGGCAGGATCTTTTTCTAACTCTTCTTTTATCATCGTGCTAATTGTATTTAAAGATTCCGGGGGAAACCTTTCTTCCACAGATTTCTTAAGATGAATTTCAACAGGTTCTCCGACCAGTTTTTCTACTGACGGGCTGACATAGGTAAGGTTAAAGTTTAGATCGGTAGTCCAGACAACATCCGAAATATTATCAACGATTTGACGGTATTTCTCTTCGCTTTCTTTCAGCTCATTCATAGTTTTTAACAGTTCTTTGTTCTGCAGACGAATTTCTTCCAATGGCGAATTGGAACGGGCCTTGGCCAATTCTTTAGTAATTTCACTTATGGTGCGGGGCGTTATCTCCGGAGTGCTGGGGGGAAGGTTTTTAGCAAAATATACCGTAGTTCCCACTCCGATCTGAGTTTCCAGGTGAAAATGGTCCATCAATCGCCGGGTGCCCATGATACCTTGACCCATACCGGTTGTCGATTTGTAGCCGCCCTCCAGGATTGCTTCTGCATTTTTTATGCCCGGTCCCTGGTCGCGAACTGTAATAGCAAATAGCTGCGCAGGCGGTTTGTTTTTCACAGAAAAGATAGCTTCGCCGTCACGGGCATGCTGGAAGGCGTTGCGGGCTATTTCTGAAACAGCGGTACTAATCCGGACCTGGTCATTGCGAGCAAAGCCCAGCAGTTCGGCAATCAGGCGTGACCGCTGCCGTGCATAGGCAATATCTTCCTCGTTAGCAATTTCTATGCGATTAATTACAATATCCATATCAATTGCTTCCTTCCCCAACAACCACAACGACAGAGTCATCTTTAGGACGGTTATGATCGCGATATAAAACCCCCGCAATTAGGGCCGGGTGTTTTAACCACAGCCCGGGATAGTCTTCTGCATGCCACCTTGCTGTTAAACCATCTGAGTGCATGATTAGCAAGCTATTTTCGGACCAGGGATAGGTGAGCTCCCGGATTTTACCTGCCCTCATGCCAAGTGTTCCATTGAAGGTAATCAATTTGCGCTCTTCTTTGGCAGAAACAATCCGCCCGGAAATGTTGCCAATGCCCGAATATCGGACGATTTGGCTGCCGGGGATTATTTCGGCAACGGCAGCTGCGGCACCGCGTGTGACTTGCAGGGCGCGGTCTATTAGCCCCATGATTTCAGGCGGGCTGTGCATCACGTTTTTCTTAAAGCTTTTTACAGCTTCATTGCCAGCTTCAGCAGCAAGACTGCCGTGGCCTAGTCCATCGACTGCCAGGACCATTTTACGGTCTTTTAATGGTTCCACTGCCCAATTATCGCCACAGGCTTCTTCACCTGTCAGGGGCAGGCAGACAGCGCCTGCGGAATAATGGCAATCCAGATGTGCTTCCCCGGTTTTTTTGAGATGCATAATACTTAAGAGGGCAGCGCCCTTACCTGGGACGCTGTAGATATCAAAAATATCAGAAAGGCGTCTGATGGCTCCCAGCCCTGTTCCCGGACTGCCGGTTGTTGTATAGCCATCGCGTAGAGTGTCGCCGATGTTGCCAATGCCCGGGCCTTTGTCCAGGGAAAGGATAGTCAGGTCAATGCTGTTTCTGCCCTGATTAATATCGATCACCAGCATGCCGCCTCCTGCATGCTTGATCAAGTTGGTGGCAAACTCAGTCACCACGAGTTCTATTTGTGCCAGCTTAGTTTCGTCTGGGCCCCATTTGCGGCATGCATGTGCGGTTATCCTTCGTGCTTCGCTTACCTGGCTGGCATCGTAAACCAGTATTTGCTGCATCAGTTAAGTCTCCATTTTGTTATGGTAATGCAGGTCCCTTTGTCCGGCTTCGACTTAAGGTCGAACTCGTCTACCAGACGTTTTGATCCGCTCAAGCCTAGCCCTAAACCAGAACCGGTGCTGTAACCATCCTCCAAGGCCAATTCCAGGTCGGGGATGCCTGGGCCGTTGTCCTCGAAAATGAGCTGCAGGCCGGTACGCCCGTTATCAGTCAGCACAATCAGCTGTGCTCTCCCGCCGCCGCCGTGCTCAATGGTATTGCGTGCCAATTCACTGGCAGCGGTTACTATTTTAGTCTGTTCAACCAGGCTGAAGCGTAATTCTACCATCCATTTCCGCACTTTCTGGCGGATGTAAGAAATATCCTCAGAAGCTCCCAGGTGGATAGTTTCATTGTGACTTATCTTCACGTCCCTTTCTCCTGCGAAGAGGTTTTAATTAGGCTTTGTAGCAGCGCCATACCTTTATCAACATTAAGAGCAGTGTGGACACCCTCTAAGGTTACTCCCAACTCCACAATGGTTATAGCCACAGAAGGGCGTATGCCGACAACAATGGTTTCGGCGCCCAGCGTCCGGGTGGCTGAGGCGATGTTGCCCAGCATACGGCCGATAAAAGAGTCGACTACCTCGAGAGAAGAAATGTCGATCAGCACCCCTTTGACCCCGTCCTGTACCACTCGTTCGGTTAGATCTTCTTGCAAAGTATGGGCCATCCGGTCGTGCATGTCAACCTGGATAGTAACCAGGAGCAGGTCTTTAAGTTTTAAAATGGGTATCTTGTCCATATAAACAGCTCCTTATGCCCGCTTCTGATGTTGGACAATATCAAGATTAGACTGCTTAAAAGCATACTGCAGTGCATCAGCCAGCGTGGTTTTGGTCATTATGTCATCAAAAGCTACCCCTAACTGGACCATAGTCTGGGCAATTTGGGGGCGAATACCGCTGATGATACACTCTGTGCCCATCAATTTTGCTGCAGCGACTGTTTTAAATAAATATTGAGCAACCTCGGTATCTACTGTTGGAACGCCGCTGATTTCTATGATGACAATGCTGCTTTCTGTATCAACGATTTTTTGCAAAAGGTTTTCCATAATTACCTGGGTTCTTTCGCTATCCAGTGTCCCAATCAGCGGAACTGTCAAAATGCCTTCCCAGATCTTCATCACAGGGTTGGAATGTCCGATCATTTCCTGCCGCTGCCGCTCTATAATTTCCTCGCGTCCCCTTTGGTATTCTTCGAAGCTGTGAAGACCCAAACTATCCAAAAGCTTAGAAACAGTCCATATCTCATCAAGCAGTGCATCTGGCTCATTGCTCAGTTCCTGGCGTAGCAAAGCAAAGACAGGTTGTTTCAGTGAAAAAATATAAGTGGCGGTTTCAGAAGGGCTAAAGCCTTGTCTGGCATTATTGCGAGATATACTGGATAGAAAATCACGCATCTCCGACCATGCCTCCGTGCTGGTGTCTTCGAGACCGCTAAGACACCCCCTCACAAAAAGGGATAGCAGTTCCTCCGAACGGTGTCGCAGCTCGCCTTCTGATATCAACTCGGTATGTTGTGCTTTCGCTTTTTTTTGTTCCTTCAGCCAATTCTCTAAAAGTTCTTCTTTAGAATTGTTGATTATCTCAGCAATTTTGCTATTTTTGCCTGTTCCCATTCTCAATCACTTCCTTCCAATATTTTTGTTTCTTTTGAAAAACACCCACGCACCTCTCCCCCTGTTAAGGGCGCAAACCAATATTTAGAAAACCCTCAGCCACCTGCGGTTCGAAGTGTTTCCCGTTTTGTTTGCTAATATACTCAAATGTTTCCTCCTTGC
>SLRT01000112.1 GCA_007130825.1 Syntrophomonadaceae bacterium
CAAAATAAGAGCCCCTCAACAAGAATGGCTACAGCGGCCCTTTTCAGGAAAGCTTTTTATGAAGCGCAGGAATACAGGGAAAAAATGGCCTTTGCCGAAAATAAAGGCAACCAGGAAAACAAGGACAAAACTGATTCGATACAGAAAGATTTTCAAAAAGATGTCCTGGTCAGGGCTTTGAACAAAGAAATGCCGATCCGGGCTCATGCCCACCGGGCTGACGATATTTTAACCGCCATAAGGGTGGCCCGGGAATTTGACCTGGAACTTTCCATCGAGCACTGCACCGAGGGACATAAGATCGCCAGGACCTTGAAACGTTACGGCATCCCGGCCATTGTCGGTCCAACCATGAGCGCCAGGACCAAGATTGAACTGAGAGAGGCCTCTTTTGAAACGCCGAAGATTTTTTATGAAGAAGGCGTCAAATTCGCGATCATGACCGATCACCCGGTTATTCCCATTTATGCCCTGCCTATCTGTGCGGCCATGGCTGTAAAAGCCGGCCTGCCTCGCTATGAAGCATTAAAAGCGATCACCATTGCAGCGGCTGAAATATCGGGCATCGCCGACCGGGTAGGGAGCCTGGAGGAAGGTAAAGACGCCGATATTATAGTTTGCCGGGGAGATATTCTAAGCGTTGATCCCCAACTGGATCACGTTTTTATTAGCGGGATTGACGTATTGCAGGCTAACCGCTAAGTATTATTTCCGCCAGATCATGGGGCACCCGGTCCCTGTTGTCCTGATCTATTTCCCAAATTTCCACAGCAGGACGGTTTTTCAAGCTGTCGCAAAAAGGTTCGGGGCGGGCCATGATTGTGGCTGCCACCGGGTGCGAAGAATTAAAAGCCTCGCGAATTACATTTTTGAAATAAGGCGAATACAACTCCATTTTGCCGATTTCGTCAATTAAAAGACAGTGGGGATTCTCATCACGGACAGCGCGGGTTAATTCATCCAAGAAAGGCTCCAGGTTCTCGGTTTTTACCCCGTATTTACCCACCCGTTTTGAGGAATCAAAATTCACATGGGCCAGAGGCAGGCGCTTTCCAGAAACCAACGAAACCAGTTCGAAACCAACCCGGCGCCTGCCCTTCCTGATCTCTGCAGTATAGAAACCGGCAGCCCTATCTTTTAGTTTATCGGCAAGCTGAATAATCACGGTAGTTTTACCTGTACCCGGTTTACCGGTTAAAAGTACTTTTATTCCGCTTTTCCCGGTAATAATCTTGCTGTTCATGTTTTCTCCTCCAGCAGTTATGCATTTTGAACTGCTTACCTGAAGTCTTCCACCAAAAGTTCGGCCTTGCTAGTACCACGAAGAATTTTAGGCCGGATGATAGGTGAAAAGGATTGAGTATCCGTTGCCTTTAACGCCCTGCTTCCTGATCTCAGCCAGTTTTTCTTTATGCTCAAAAATATTGCGCACAGCTCCTGCCTCATTATTATATTAATACGTTTATATACTATATTGTCAACAGAACCAACACTCAACCCGTAAGGGCTAAGTTTTGTGGTCGATTTGGCAGGTTCCCTTTACATGAAAAAAAACAGCACAGGCTGACGGTATTTTGTGTTGATTATGGCTCATCTATCTGTGATATTTAACCAGGGTGTTGACATGCTCAGGAATTCCGCAAATCCACTAATTAAAAAAACTTTTATTTAAGATAGCGTTTCATCATAACCACTGCAGTTGAAATCTTGCAAAAGAAAAACTTACCCACCACCACTGCTTGTCGGTGTGGCGTGTGCTTGACAGCTTTAAGAGGGCGTTGCTATACTCGGATCAGGAAATAGTAAATTTCTGTCTTGCCAGGCAGTGCTGGTTTGCATCACCGAAACCTTATGTAGACCGAAACCGAAACACACCTTCTAAGGAGGGCCGGAACGATGATCATACACAAGAACTTCATTGCCGGAAGCTGGGTCGACAGCGGCTCAGAGACCGAGAACATTAACCCGTCGGATATCAGCGACATCGTCGGGGTTTACAGCCGCGCGAAAAATGATCTGGCGAAGCAGGCAATCGCGGCGGCCAGGAAAGCTTTTAAACCCTGGCAGTACTCGACGCCGCAGCAGCGTTTCGACGTGCTTGACTTCGTCGGCTCGGAAATCCTTGCTCGCAAGGAGGAACTCGGCCGCCTGCTCTCCCGCGAAGAGGGCAAGACCCTTGCTGAAGGCATTGGTGAGGCAACACGGGCCGGCCAGATTTTCAAGTTCTTCGCCGGCGAGGCATTGCGAATCGAGGGCGACATCGTTTCGTCGGTACGTCCCGGGGCAAGCGTCGAGGTGACGCGGGAACCGCTCGGCGTTATAGGCGTTATCACACCCTGGAACTTCCCGATCGCTATCCCGGCCTGGAAAATCGCGCCGGCGCTCGCCTACGGCAACTGTGTTGTTTTCAAGCCGGCCGGTCTTGTGCCCGGCTGCGCCTGGGCGCTCACCGAGATTTTGTCGCGCTCCGGCTTACCGGAAGGCGTGTTCAACCTGGTGATGGGCCGCGGCCCGGAGGTAGGACAAACAATTCTCGAGCAGTCAGAGGTTAACGCCGTGACCTTTACCGGGTCGTTTGCGACCGGCCGGCAGGTAGCGACGGCCTGCGCCGCGCGCGGCGCCAGGTTCCAGCTCGAGATGGGCGGAAAGAATCCGCTTGTCGTGCTCGACGACGCCGACCTCAAGACTGCGGTGGAATGCGCCGTCAACGGCGCGTTTTTCTCTACCGGTCAGCGCTGCACCGCGTCTTCCCGGCTGATCGTCACCCGGGACATCCACGATAAGTTTGTCGATGCGGTGACAGAGCGCATGAAAGGCCTCGTGGTCGACAATGCCCTGAAGGAAGGCACCCATATCGGTCCGGTCGTCGACGAATCGCAGCTCGATAAGGACCTTGACTACCTGCGCATCGGCCGGGAAGAAGGCGCCCGCCTCGCTTACGGCGGCAAGCGGTTGAACCGCGATACCGAGGGGTTCTACCTCGAACCAGCGCTTTTTACCGGGGCGAACAATTCCATGCGCATTGCGCGCGAGGAAATCTTCGGTCCGGTGGCCGCGGTCATCAGGGTGAAGGATTACGAGGAGGCGCTGGCAACCGCTAACGACACGGATTTCGGCCTGTCATCTGGCATCTGCACGACCTCGCTGAAACACGCGTCGCACTTCAAGCGCAATTCCGATGCCGGCATGGTCATGGTCAACCTGCCGACCGCAGGCGTCGATTACCATGTGCCGTTCGGCGGCCGAAAGGGATCGAGCTACGGACCGCGCGAGCAGGGCCGCTACGCCACCGATTTCTACACAACTGTCAAGACCGCCTACACCCTGCCGCTATAATTTTAGCTAGAGGATTCAGGTCTTGAAACTATAAACTAGTGAGACAGTCTGACGGGGTTTAGACTCCCTGTTATTTTTTTTATGTTTTCCTTAAAGGCCGGGGTTATGGAAGAAGGAGTGTTAAAACTGGCGGAGGCGGGAATGCCGCAGGGCGGCCGCTGTTCACCGGCACTCAAAAACATATACCTGTATTATGCCCTCGATCTGTGGTTTGAGAGAATAGTGAAAAAGAACATGCGAGGATATGTGGAGCTGGTACTGGGGCCTGGCCTTCCTGTGATGAAGGCTCCCCTAAAACAATCAGCCCTGTTATGCTTTAAAACCCCCGGGTTTGTCCCTGCCAGGGCGGTTCTTTGCCGGCCCGGAATTCATCGACACCGGGCCCGCCCAGCCGGCGCAGCCGCCAGATCCCATAAAGGTAGCTTAGAACCAGGACTATAATAATAACCGGCCAGCCCAGGAGGGTATTGGCCCAGGCCAGCCCGGCCGGATCCCCGCTTTGAAAAAGGGAGATCTGGATGATCAGCCGCATCAGGATCAGGGCAGCCCAGAACAGGGTCACTTCCCGGTAGGCCGGTTTGACATCCCGGCGCCAGAACCACTGCAGGGGCCATCCGCGGGTCAGGTGACTGGCCCAGGCGGCCAGGGGTTTGCCGGCGGCAAGGCTTCCCAGGACCAACATTAAAAGCAGGGCGCTGTTGAATATGGCCGGGATAAAATAGCTGGCTGCGCTGCGGGTCAGGTAAGCCAACCCTGAGGCCAGGGCGACGCCCACCAGGCCGCCCAGGGCGTACTGCCAGGCATGCTTTCCGATAATCCGGACCGCTCCCAGCAGTACAGCCAGGGCCAGGGCCGTGACAACGGCGGCGTCAAGGCCAAATACGCTGTTGATCAGGACAAAAACCAGCGGGGGCAGCAGGGCGTCGAAAGTTTTTCCCGAGATCACCGATCTTAACTCTTCCAGGATTTCGGCCTGTTTTGTTCCCAATTTATAACTCCTTTCTCCAGGATTTGATTTCAGGCCCTTTATTTTGCCTCCTGCAGCAGGACGGATTTACGGGCGCCCAAAACAGCTCGAGCCAGTCCCCGTTGCTACAGTACTGAGCCGGCAGGATATATACTGAAGCGGTTAAAAGCCAAATACCATCATCAAAGAAGATCCAGATTACAGCATTTACGGCGCTTTTTCCGCGAAAGGCGATCCATATAATAAAAGAAGCGAACAAAAAACCTGGAATTATTTGATAAATACCGCGCTACCTTTTGTTCAATATTTTTATTTTACCCCAGATCAAGATAAACCGCCATGGCAAGATCCATTCGTGCGGTGAGATAATCACCACCAATTATATCTATTTTTGTGACTATGTTAAGAAGTCGTAATTGCACATTTTTTAGCAAATGCACAATAAATGCATAACTTTAATTGCTAGGAAAGCAGACCCCAGTCCCACTGCTTCTTACCCGCCAGGGGTTCCACTCGGTTTTAACGCTTGGACAGGACCCTCGAAAAGGGTATTGATTATTGTCCGCAGCCGGTCAAAAAAACTGCTGCTGTTTACAAAAACGATATAAGTGGTGTTGTCTTGTTCGGGCCAGTATTCGCCCTTAAGGCTCCAGGTATCGGGAAATTCGTTTGCTTCAGACAAGATTGTCTCACCATTTTATATGCTTTTTTGGAAGCAGGTTTGCAGGACCGTGGTGCTTATTTGTTCGTAAAAAAGCTCGAAACAGAAAAAAGCCTTGCAGTGGGCGGCAAGGGCGAAATTGATTTCAAACCGGGCTTTTATGTGTACACCGGTTCGGCAAAGCGCGGTTTAAAGGCAAGGGTGGCCCGCCACTTGCAAAAAAGAAAAACAGGCGCAGGCATATCGATCACCTGGCAGCGGCGGCGGATAAGATTATTCCTGTGCCGGTTGTGAGTGAAGATGATCTTGAATGCGTGCTGGCAGAAAGTCTGTATAAGACAGCAAACTATCCGGTTAAAGAATTTGCTTCTTCCGACTGCCGCTGTAAAAGCCACCTTTTTACTTCAAGCAAGATCCCCTGCAAAATCCTCTTTTTATCGATTTAAGCCAGCATTACCGCATCCTGCGGCTGGAAGATAAGCTATAATCGGGATTACTTAAAAAAGAACTTTCTAATAATCAAAAAGCCCTTGTAAATAGGTTTACCGGTATCTCTGCATTTAATTTAGGGTTGCCCCCGGAATTAGGCGCTACCACTGGTGGAATGCCTGGTGCTGATGTTATCGGAGCTCCGGGTGGTACAGAACCGTCCCCCTGTGTTTGGTCCCCCTGTGTTTGTTTGCACTATAAAAATCATGTCGATGGGGCCAAGGCACGAACCGGATAAATCCGGCCTCAGTCAATAACTGCAGGCTTCTTACCCTGACCCTTTCCGACAATTCATTCAGCATCCCCTTAGCTGTTATGCGTTTCGGCCGGAAAGGAAGCCCCGTTGATAGCTGGTCCAAGGGAGGCATTGCCTTTAAAATCGACCCGGAAACAGGAGAATTAGGCCGGGGATTGTTTCATCCAGACTGGGGTTCCACAAAACAAGTAGCCCGCCACCCAGATAATAACGCGGAAGTAACCGGGATGGTCCTCTCTTACTGGGACGAAATAAAGAAAGTAGCCCGTAAAGCAGCCACTGTAACACCGGGGATTAACAGTATCGGGTGGGACCTAACCGTAACGGAATATGGACCCCTGCTGGTAGAAGGCAACAGCCTCTGGAGCCCCTAATTTTTCAGGCGATATACGGTGGATTTCTATCCCCGGAACATAGGGTGTCATTTGAACGAGCCAACGTCCCCTTGCGTTAAACTAATAACCTGTGTTGGCCATCTTGAAACCGCTGCTCAGGGTTCAACAGGTGTTGCCAAAGGACTGGTTGCTCCGGTGTACTTGCTGGTAATAGCGGTAAGCATCTTTCAAGTTCCCCGAAAACAACCGGGTATCACTGGAGATAATGCCTACCCGGAATTGTTCCTGGACCGTCTTGTTCCGGTTCAGTTTATCACTGTTATCAGTTCTTAACTCAACCAATACTTATATCTTCTTTGAATAACTGCGCTGTATCAAGACCGGGAAAGAAATATGGACTCAGGTTTTGAAATATCAAAATTTATTGGTTTGTTTATTATGGCTTCAAGTCAAATGGCATAGTTATCATTTGAAAGCATACTCACAAGCTTTGACAAGGCCTCGGCCAGCTCTGCCAGCATGCTGCAGTCTACGAGGTCAGGCCTGTCGGCCGCTGTATGGGCTACTTTTAAAATCTCTTCCGTCTGTTCTGAAGTCAAGGCCAGCGCCGGTATTTGCTTTTGCAAAAAAAGACCGTGATCGCCCTGGTACCATGGTTCACCTTCAATTATTTGGTCATAACCGGAAAAAACTTCTTTGACCGTTTCTTGTAAGCGTGGCGGAAGATTATACATTGAAAAGGCAGTTTTGCTATTTTTATATCCTACTCCGTCAATATTAATACCCAGCAGGATTTCAGGAAAGCGGTCTTTTATGGTTTTTAAATAAAGCTGTTCGCCTGGATTGGAGTAATAATCCTCTCCGTTTATCGCCGTAATTTCAACCTGCAGTGACCCCTTGAAACCGGCAAGCAATTCGCCCAGCAGCAGCAGGGTAACAATGCCCGATGCATTATCAATAGCTCCCGGGGTGCCCTGTTTGCTGTCTATATGGGCAAGAAAAGCCAACTTGGGAGCCTTATGCTCTCCCTTGCAGGCCACAACATTGCACCCTTCTGAAGGTATTCTTTCTGCCCTGACTTCCATGTTGACTTCCTGGCCATCATACGCAGAAAGCCTTTCTCCTTCCACGTCTTTCATATAAACTGCCGGCAAATGAAAATCTCCGTCTTCGATTAAAGGAAATGGAGATATGCCACCTGCTATCTCAGGGTTTATTCCGGTTGCAGAAATAATTCCAATAAACCCTTTGGATTCAAGCAAACCGATTATTTCCTGGTGTTCTTGCGGGTTGTAGAAAGGAAAGTTTTTGGGCATCAGCTGCTCATTGGCCAGTTCACCTTTTAATAGCGCTATTTTACCTGTTGCGTCAGCCTTCTTTAATTGTTCCAGGTTTGATATTGTGTATAGCTCTCCTTTAAGTTTGCCGCCTGTGGAATAGGGGCAAGTAAACACTTCGAATGATTGCCCGTTTACTTTCAGGCTGGCACCATGATCATGCCAGTCAAAACAGTTAAACCGGGGCATCTCAACTTCGAAGCCAAATGATCTTAGCTGTTCTGCAAAAAACCCGGTAGCTATTATATTCCCTTTAGAACCTACACAGCGCTCTCTAATTTCACCGCAAAGCTTTTTCATATAGCTGTCGCTTTTTAAAAACATTAAATTTTTACTCCCTGACATGGTTTGCTTACCTCTTTCCCATTGTTTTAATCATGGCTTAATTCTTTTAACAAAGGCTTTGTTTCTTTTGCAGAAGATCTGATTCATAATCATGAAAATTACTTTTAATTTAACACTACAGCGCAACATTAGAACAATCTGAATCTAAGCAACACCGGCTTTAAGCTGTTAAATAGGGAAATACTGTACAGGCTCCAGCTCGTTTTGACGGGCCAGCTTGAACTCCAGAGGAAGTATCTCTTTGAGGGTGCCACTAACCGGGTCTTTGCGGTAAGAGATAGTCATAATAGTCCCTTTTCAGGGTTTATTAAGGGTCTTCGGCAACGCAAAATTGGCATCAATATACCGTTCCGTAAACAGGTTGTTTTAAGACTCTTTACGGGTGATCATAAGCCTTTTTAGCGTTCTTAAGCTCTTATGGATATTGTATCAGAGAATGGGGATTTTGTTTACCTATATTGCGCTGTAGTGCTAGTTTGAAGCTGCCATACATATTTGAGAAAACCTTTCCCGCTCAGAAAAGAGACGGATTAAATGTTGGCCAAACCCTGCTCGCAGCGGCATTGCACCGGGCTATCAGCCCGGGCAGCAAAAGAGCTTTTTCCAGCTGGGCCTCTGGGACAAGCTTACCAGAATTTATTAACTGTAACCCGAAAATTTTAGACAGTCAACATTTCTGGGACCAGATGGAAGCAGTAAGCGATGAACAGCTCTCTGCAGCCGAAAAGCAGGTCACCTTAAAGCTGATCGAAGAAGGCCTTTTTTCACCCCGGCTGCTTTTCTATGACCTGACTAATTTTTTTCACCTATATTGCCTCAGAAAATGAGTGAGCTGACCTGGCAAAAAGAGGTCACAACAAACAGAAGCGTCATGATTTAAGGCAGTTCGGCTTGGCCCAGGTGGTAACAAGAGATTTTCTGCTGCCGGTTTTCTCAGAAATATATGAAGGAAACAGAACTGATAAAGAACCCTTCATCCCCTTTCTGACCCGGCTAAGAGAAAAACTGGCCGAGCTAAATGTTTCTTTAGAAGAGATCACCTTAGTCTTTGATAAGGGTAGTAATAGCAAGGGGAACTTTAATGAGCTCGATGAAAAAAACATCCATTACGTGGCCTCACTTAGTTCTGCTTATCATCCAGAACTGCTTGCAGTACCGCTGGACCACTACCGTGCGGTAGACTTAGGCGACCAGTCACTACCCTGTTACCGAACCTGCTGTGAAGTCTGGGGTAAAAAAAGAGCTGTGCTGATTTATTTAAGCGAAAAGCTGCGCCAGGGTCAGCTCCGGGGCTTGACCCAATCTTTAGAAAAAAAGTATGCTCTTTTAAAAGAGCTAAAAAGCAAACTGAATAACCCGCGGGCCCATAAAAAGAATCAAGAAACGGTGCAAAACAAGGCAAATAAAATCCTTAAAGGTGAACGCGGCCCGGAATTGATCAAGGTAAATATCATTGATAAAGGTAACGGTCGTTTCGATATTGACTGGGAACTTGACCTCTTGGCCTGTCTTAATGTTACCGAAGAGATTTTCGGTAAAAGAATACTGGTCACCTCCCGGGATGACAGGAGTGATGCGGAAATAGTAAGCGCCTATTTTGGCCAGAGCAATGTTGAACTTGTTTTTAAGCATTTAAAAAATCCTTATCATAATGCAGTGCAGCCTCAATACCACTGGACAGATCGGAAGATTAAGGTTCACACCTTTATTTGTCTAACCAGCCTTTTATTGTCCCAGTTACTGTGGAAAAAAGCTAAAGATTTTGGCTGCACTTACAGCATCGAAAGCTTAATTAATATGCTCTCAGATATCCGTAAAGCAGATATCGTTACTGTTACCGGCTTAAAAGGCAAGCCGGCTAAAGTGTCTCAGCTCGAAGAGATGGAGCCGGAGTTAAATAAGCTTTATCAAGAGCTGCTCGGGTCGTTTTAGTTTATACACCATAGATCGCCCGAAAGGTCTGATATCATTGAACAAATCGCTTATTTGACTTTTTAAGTTAGTAAACTCACGCTAGAGCTAATATAAATATGATATGATACAAATTAAGGTTTTGCCATGTTTATTGATGGTTATGAGGAAGGAGATTTTATGAGTACTATTTATAAAAAGGCTGACAGCAAGGCTAAGGTGCTGACACTATATGATCAGCAAATCGAAAAGCTAAATATTTCCTATAACGATATCTACGTTGATACTTCTTACGGAAATACCCATCTTATCGAAACTGGCAATATGGACGGAAAACCACTACTGCTTTTCCACGGCGGCAATTCAACTACAGCTTACAACCTGCTGGCATTAAAGTTTCTACTTAAAGATTTTCATATCTATGGTGTTGATACTATTGGGCACCCGGGAAAAAGTGCAGAAGTGTCTTTGTCAGCAAAGAACTATGATTATGGGAAATGGGCAAATTTAGTAATAGAGGCTTTGGGATATGAAAGAATAGCCTGTTTTGGCACTTCTTTTGGTGCAGGTGTTTTGGCTAAGACAATGTGTGTCTCACCAGAAAAAATAGAAAAGGCAGTATTGTTGGTTCCATCAGGTATTAAAAATGCACCGGCTTATAAAAGCATGAGTATGATGTTCCCCATGATCATGTACTGGGTAACAGGTGATGAAAAGTGGCTTATTAAATGTATCTTGCCCATGGCTATTCATGAGGATAATATTGATGATGATACTTTTCAAACAGTCAAATCCAGTATCGATAATGTAAAAATCAAGTCCGGAATGCCCAGTGATGTTAACCCTGATGATATCAAAAAATGTAAAGCCCCAACCCTGGTAATGGCGGCAGAAAAAGATTGTTTGTTCCCGGCTAACCTGGTTATTCCACAGGCAGAATCGATTATTTCAAATTGCACTACCTACCTGTTGGAAGGAAGAGGCCATATGAGTCATCTTACGTTAGGCGAAAAGGAAATGATTATAGAGTTTTTGAATAAATGAAATAGGCACCCATATCTCTTTACATTCTATGGGCGCGATTTGCTTTATGGGATAGTCAGAATGAAAAGGTTAGTTTACAATAAGGCAGTTAAAGTTGCAAATCATTACAGCCTGGTTTTATCACGGCAGCGCTCTAATGAAGAAGGATTAATATAAACAGGAATCCACCGGCCGGCCAAGTAAGAGGCATTACCGCTGTGATCTTCGTGGCATTGAGTTAACAGGACTATTTAAATCTTCTGGTTTTCCAAAAAAGGCACGATAATGGCAGAAAGCCTGCCCGGGCCGGTATCGATCAAAACCCCGTTTACCAGGTAAAGATTAAGGCCTTCATTGTCGCATTCTTGCTTGATTGCATCCATGAGTTTGCTTCCAAACCCTTTGCCCCGGGCCGATGAAGATACACCAACAATTGTTAAGTAAATGTAGGCCTGGTTTCTCATCAACTTTTTACGCTCATGGCCGGTCTGTCTTTCTTTCTAGCCACTTACCGCCAAAGGTAAAGAAAGCCAGGCCGGCCAGGGCCAGCCATCCGGCCCAGTCATCGAGACGGGTGTTAACTGTGCCTTTTCCGTCCCCGATTTGCACATCTGCTACTAATGTAGCTTCGCCCCCTTCGGGGTAGACAGCCAGCTCCACAATCCTTCCGTAAGGGTCGACAATGGCCGAGTTATAACTGCCGTCAGCCTTGACCATGGCCGCACGGTTTTCGATGGCCCTGAAAACTACATGGGTATAATGTTTGTCGGCTATGCTGCTCCAATCGTTAGAAGGAACGCCAATTAACTGCGCGCCCTGGGCGACCATCTTCCTGGTAGTATCTGTATAATCGAGATCGTAACAAATTATGGTGGCCAGTTTGCCAAGTGGTGTGTCATATACTGGATAAGTGCCGCGGCTCAGGCTGGTCTCACCACCGAAAATGACGGGGTGATCTTTGCCGAACCTGCCCAGGAATTTTCCTTCCGGATTAATGACCGTTGCTTCGTTGTAAAAGCCTTCCTCACCTGCCGGGACTACGTAACCGACAGCAAGGTGCGCATTAGTTTCATGAGCAAGCCCGGTTAAATCCAGCCGGTCATCCTGCTGCGGATCCCAGTTAAAAGAAGCTTCCGGCCAGACAATAAATTCTGCGCCCCTTGAGCTTGCTTCCAGGGTTTGTTCGATCATCTGTCCGTAGAGCTCCTCCATATTATCGCCCCGGTTTATACTTGCTATCGGTGAAACTTCTGGTTGAATGGCTGCAACCTTAACTTCAGGCGCCTCAAGTGAACTGTTCATGAGAGCCAGGCTAAGGACAATCCACCCGGCCAGTATGGAACCGCCGATTACGGACCAGCGCCGGGTCAGGCCGGCGTCAAGCGCCAGGGCCGGTTCATCACCACTTTCCTGCGGCTGCCACTTTTTATCCATGATGCCGATCACGAGCATTGCCAAGACATAATTGATCATCATTACCAGCATCCCGGTCCCAATAATGCCGAAAATACTTGCCGGTTGAATCAGCCACAACTGGCGGTACAAGGGGTAGGCAATAAATGCCCAGGTTCCGGCAATGGGAATAAAAAGCCTGATCATTTCTATAGCGGCCCAGGTTAGGACGCCACTGATTACGAACCAGCGGTAACCGGTTTTTGCATGGAAGGTTCTATCGCCTCGATCTATGGCCAGGCTGATAAAGAAAACAATTAGCGGCAGCCAGACCATGTAGGTGCCAACCGGGGCAAAGACAGGGCCCAGGTAACCCTGCAGCCAGATGGCAATTCCAACCGCTGGGGCCAGGGATGAAAGCTTGGGTGGCATAATTCTGTGTTGAGCCACCAGGACAGGCACAAAACCGACCAGGGCCAGGGGCCAGATCTCAATAGGCGGAAAAGCCAGCACAAAAGCAATGCCGCCGGTTATAGAAAGGATCAGTCCAAGTGCTAAGCGGTTCCAGTAAGAAAGGTTCAGTTCTGACATTGTAGTTCCCCGTTTCATATCCATCTACTGATTTGGATTCTACATATAATTAAAACTTACTATAATCAACAGATTGGAAAACCATGCCATGCCAGGCAAGAATATACAGAAACCGCTACGGAAGCTCTTGCCTCACCACGATCTTTCCTGCCTGGTGAGGACCAATAACCATGGTTACCTATAGTTTGGGCTTATGACATAAAGATTATGTGACTGCTTACTTGAATCCTATTTTGATTTTAGTCCGATAATTTTTAAAGTCAAGTTATAATATTATCGCAATCGCAACACACAGTTTTTTATTCTATTCGCTGCGGAACCCAGTGAAATCTTCTCCATGATCCTGTATAAGTATCAGTGGTGCGTTGCAGCTTTAACTGCTTCTTTTTCAAACACTTCGTCCAACCAGTCGTAAGTAACCCGGTTTATGAAATTAGTATTGGCTACCTGGCAGTGACCGTCGGCACCCAGTTCCTTAGGGCCGGTAACCCGCTTTTTTTCCGGGTGGGAAATAGCTTCCAGGGCTACCTCCTGTAATATTTCTACTCCCCGGGAGTAAATATTCTCGGTTGTCCCGTCCAGTAAAAGAGCAGGGCATTCAATCATCCGGGGATCCAGGTTAAATTCCCGGTCACAGCTCTCTTTGTCTTTCTTTTTCATCCGGGAGCTTGCCGCCCAAATCTCCGCCGTATCGGTGCCGCTGCCGCTCTGCTGCCAGAGCAGGTGTGCGGCGTTTAAATCCATGTGCACATCCTTGAATCGATAGGTGATGCGTTATTTTTTGTACTTACTCAAGTTCGCTCGTGGTATTTTTTGCTCATATGGTTTTTCATATCTCTTCATTATAAGAACCTCTTTTGTTAAAGGATCTACCAGTTCCTTTTCTTCTACCGACAACTCATTGCCTGTCTCTGGGTTAATTAAAAGCGATTGGAGGGTCTCTCTCATTATAAAAACTCCTTTCTTTATTTAATATTTTTTTTCCTGACCTCACCAGGCATCAACTTTAAAATCATTTTAACGTGGCTGGATTCTTTTTGGACCTGCCAAAAGGAAGGTTCTGACCTGCCACAGGGTAGGGTTGGATTTCCGATAGTAGAGCTTTATTCAGTTTAGAGTTCAAACAGGTTACCAAAGTGGCAATCAAGCTCCCGGCAGAACCCTTCCAGGACAGAATAACGGTTAGGATTTACTTTACAAATCTGCGGTAGTGATAAAGTTGGTTATAGCAAGTTGAAACTTTTCAATTGATGATATATACTATGGTATATACTAATTGTTGGGGGAGTGGTGATTATGGACAGTGCCAAGCTTTTTTATAACGGCCGCAGTCAAGCGGTGCGCTTGCCCCGGGAATATCGCTTTGAAGGTGATGAAGTTTATATCAAAAAAATTGGTAATGCTGTTGTCTTGATTCCCAAGGATAACATTTGGGAAGTGCACGAGGCGGGGATGGATTATTTCAGCGATGATTATATGGATAGCAGGGAACAACCTGCACTGAAAAAGAGAGACGAGTTATGATCAGGTACCTGCTTGATACAAATATTTGCATCTACTTGATTAAAGAAAAAGATCCTGTATTGAAGCTGAAACTTTATGAAAAAGGGATTGGCTGTTGTGCCATATCTGCTATCACCCTTGCTGAACTATCTTATGGGGTGCAAAAAAGCAGTAAACTGGAGCAAAACAAGCTGGCCCTGGGTTTATTCCTTGCTCCCTTTGAACTATTGCCATTTTCTACAGCTGCCGCTTTTCTTTACGGCAGCATAAGGCAGCAGCTTGAGATCCGTGGAGAGGTAATCGTTGGAAATGATCTGCTCATTGCTGCTCATGCTTTAGCGGAAAGCTTAACTGTAGTAACCAATAATTTTGCTGAGTTTTCCAGGGTAGATGGTCTGTCTATCGAAAACTGGGTAAAGTGAATAATTTCGGGACACAATGAAAATTATTTAAGGGAATCGAACGTCTCCTTGCTATTCCGATGCTCATGATTACAAACAATATCTGAGGACCATATCCGAACTACGTACAAAGCAAGGGTTCCTATGTCACAATAAAATACTCATATATGCACTTGAAGAAAAGCTTGGCCCGTATTTCAA